>CACZSM010000096.1 GCA_902783815.1 uncultured Ruminococcus sp. | reverse complement strand
CCGGGAATTCAGCATCAAACACAAGGAATGGTCTGCCGCTTATATCGAGAGCGCAGAATCCGAGTGCCTCATCCATCGGTACATAGAACGAACCAAAACGGGCAATACCAGACTTATCACCCAAAGCCTCAGAAAAAGCCTTTCCGAGGACTATACCCGTATCCTCTATTGTATGGTGACAATCTACCTCAAGATCTCCCCTGACCTTAACTTCAAGTCCGAATCCGCCGTGAACGGCAAACGCACAGAGCATATGGTCGAAGAAGCCTATACCGCTGTCGATACTTACGCTGCCCCCGTCCAGATCGAGTTTAACGCTGACAGAGGTTTCCTTTGTTTCTCTTTTTATCTCAGCAGTACGCATAATCTGTCCCCTCCTCAAGAGTGATTTCAGTATAGAACTTTTCACGCCGTTTGTAAATAGAAATAACAAACTCTTCACAATTTTTTGCCATTTATTACAATTGATATTTTTTTAACGATTCCTTTTTAGTATCTTTTCAATAACATATCTGTCAAGAGTTATCAAAAGTGTATCATTTTCCTCTTTTGAACCAGTTGTGATACGCAGCGCTTCTGCCTTCGGAAAGTACCTTACAGCGATACTGTTTTCAAGCAGGAAGCTAAAAATATCCTGTGCCTTATCAGTCCTCACAAACACGAAATTCGCGCAAGGCTCATAAACCGTAAAAGGAAGGCTGTAATTATCGGTTATTTTTCTGATCCCCTCATAAAGCTCCCGGACATTTTTTACTATTTGTTTTTTTCTTTCATCAAGAAGATCCTTATGTTTGTAGATGCAGCATCCGATCTCCTGAGAAAGACTGTTTACATTATAAGGTGATTTCACTGCTCTGAGTGCAGTTGTAATAACAGTATTGGCAACGGCAAAGCCAAGTCTGATGCTTGCCGCGCCCACGGCTTTGGAAGCTGTTTTAAGCACTATAAGGTTATCATATCCGGCAGCTTCGCGCAGCAATGACTGATCCCAGAAGTCCATATAAGCCTCATCAAGCACGACAAGGCAGTCACCAGTACTTTTCACCAGTTTTTTTGCGTCATCAGCACAGATACCTCTTCCCGTAGGATTACACGGATTTGAAAATATGACCATATCCGCATTATTTTTCTTTATCACATCAATAAGATCATCAACGCATATTTCCATATCATTTTTGCTGTAGGTGATTATTTCATTTTCAGACAAAAACGAATAAAAGCCGTACATTGAAAAATCCGGATCGACAACAACTACCTTACTTCCCTTTTCAAGCATCGCCGATGCAAGCAGATAAAGCATTTCATCCGAACCATTAGTGACCGTAATATTTTCCGGTGAAAGCCCATAATAATCCGCGAAGGCTGCTGTAAGCTTTTTTGCCGCAGGGTCAGGATATCTGTTGAAATCCAGTCTGTCAACGATATCCTTTACCTCTGATTTTATTTCCTCCGGCATATTGAAAAATGATTCATTTGCATCAAGTCTTATCCTGTAATCTCCGCTGATCGGGTCATACGGCTGAAGTTCCCTGACCTTTTCACATAGAGTGTATGACATCTCAATTTCTCCTTTTTTTCAGCTCATTCAAATCTTACCTTTATTGAATTTGCGTGAGCTGTAAGACCTTCTGTCTCCGCAAATCTTACTATATCGTCCTTATCAGCCCTGAGTGCTTCCTCTGTATAGCAGATAAAGCTGCTTTTCTTTACAAAGCTGTCAACGGAAAGCGGAGAGAAGAATCTTGCTGTTCCGCTTGTAGGCAGGACATGATTAGGACCTGCGAAGTAATCTCCCAATGGCTCAGGAGAGTAATTGCCGAGGAATACTGATCCGGCATTATCCAGTCTGCCGACATATCCCATCGGATCCTTACAGCATACTTCAAGGTGTTCCGGCGCAAGTGAGTTTGCCATTTCTACAGCCTTATCCATATCCTCACATACTATGACCGCTCCGAAATTCGTAAGAGATTCATCAATTATTTCCTTTCTTGAAAGCCCCTCCATTTGTCTGTAAAGCTCTGCTATAGTTGCATCAGCGATCTCCTTTGATGTTGTTACAAGTATAGCAGAGGCAAGTCTGTCATGCTCCGCCTGAGACATCATATCCGCCGCAAGGAACTTAGGATCAGCACTTTCATCCGCAAGCACAAGTATCTCACTCGGACCTGCTATCATATCTATATCCACTGTACCATATACCAATTTCTTTGCTGTCGCAACAAAAATATTGCCGGGGCCTACTATCTTATCCACCTTTGGCACTCTTTCAGTTCCGTATGCAAGGGCAGCAACAGCCTGTGCGCCTCCCATAAGGAACACTCTATCTACTCCTGCAATATATGCAGCCGCCATAATATCCGGATTAGGTCTGCCGTCCTTCAGAGGAGGCGTTACCATGATTATCTCCCTGACACCTGCTATCCTTGCCGGTATTGCATTCATAAGCACTGATGACGGATACGCTGCCGTACCTCCCGGCACATATATCCCCACCTTATCGAGTCCTCTTACTCGCTGACCCATTATTACTCCGTTTTCCTTAGTTGTAAGCCAGCTCTGCTGTTTTTGTCTGCTGTGGAAATCGCTGATATTCTCGGCTGCCTTTTTCAGAGTATCAACAAATTTCTCATCACATTCAAACATTGCCCTTTCAATTTCGGGCATCGGGACTTCAAAATACTCCGGCGCTATTCCATCGAATTTCACTGTATAGTCCATTACAGCCTTATCGCCGTTTTTGCGTACATTTTCCATTATTTCTGAAACAATGGCAGTAACATCCTTATCCTTGCTGTCGCTCCTTTCACGAACCCTTGCAAGGTACTCATATTCAGCCTTACCGTCAGCAATTACAGTTTTTATCATTGCATCTTCTTCCTTTCTTTTTCCATTTTATCCGCAAGCTCTTCTATTTCCGTTTTTCTCAGTTTCAGACTTGCAGTATTTGCAATAAGTCTTGCAGATATCGGAGCAACATTATCCTCTATGATAACAAGTCCGTTTTCCTTTAGTGTGGATCCGGTTTCTACTATATCCACTATTGCATCAGACAGTCCGAGCAATGGTGCAAGTTCTACAGAGCCTTCTATTTTTATTACTCTGATATCCATACCCTTTCCCTCAAAGAACTGTCTTGTAACATTAGGGTATTTTGTAGCTATTGTTTTGGCGTTATAGCCTGAATAGAAATCAGTTCCTGCTTTTCCCGCAAGGGCGAATCTGCATTTGCCGAAGCCGAGGTCAAGGATCTCATAAAAGCTCCTGCCGTTTTCCATTATTGTATCCTTGCCTACAACTCCGAGGTCGCATACTCCGTTTTCGACATATGTTATTACATCTGCCGCCTTTGCAAGCACTACCTCTATACTACCGTCTCCAACAGGCAATATCAGCTTTCTTCCCTTTTCCCTGACAGCCGAGCAGTTATATCCTGCTGCTTCAAGCAGACCCACGGTATCCTTTTCAAGTCTGCCCTTTGTAAGTGCTATTCTCAATGGTTTCATATAATTCATTCTCCTGTAATGATCGTCTTAATTTCCTCGCCTACAACAATCAGCTTTTTTATACCTCTGTACTTAGCATAGCTGAGAGCCTCCTCCTCAGTTTCAAACACACTGTTCTCACTAAGTATATTAGCGTCATGCAAAGCGCCCGAATATCTTATTGCTTCTATTTCAAATCCCTTTTCGCTGTGTACAAGCACATCAGGAGCCTTTTTCTGAGGTATATTTCCCCTCTTCATCATTACTCCTGCAAGCGCATCAACATTTATTCCGAATCCTATTGCCGGCGCAGGCGCATCAAAGTGGTCAAGCAGTCTGTCATATCTTCCTCCGATAAGCACAGGCTCTCCCGAACCGGAAACATATCCGCTGAACACTATATCACTGTAGTAATCATTTCTCTGCACGAGTCCGAGGTCTATCATAAGTCTTTCTCCCGGCACAAACTTAAGCAGGTCATTATACACTTCTCTCAGATATTCTATCTTTTCCAGACCCTCATCATCCTCACAAAGAGTGCAGGCTTCATCAAGTACCTCTATACCTCCGAAAAGCCTCGGCAGTCTGCGGATAACATCAACAGCCTTTGTCTGTTCAAGACCATCAAGTGCTGAATTCAGTGCGGAGTAGTTCTTTGATTCAATATACATCCTGATTTCTTCCCTTTCGTCATCGCTTACAGGGAGTTGTCTGGACATTATCTTGAAAAACGCCGCATTGCCAAGCTCTATCCTGAAATCAGGCACACACTTTGAAAGTGCTTCAACAGCAGTTGTCAGCACCTCCAGATCAGCTCTTTTACCGCTTGCGCCGATAAGCTCCGTACCTGCCTCCATGACCTCATTGCTTCTGCCCGTCAGTCCGGGATTATAACGATAGACTCTCTGGTTATAGTAAAGCCTGATCGGATGCCGTTCATTCTTGAGTCTTGTTGTTACCATTCTTGCGATCGGCAGAGTTGAATCCGGACGGACTACCATTAGTCTGCCCTTGGAATCGCTCATTTTGAACATATATTCCATTGGTATTCCGGATATCTTCTCCTCAAACAGATCATAGAATTCGATCCCCGGAGTAAGGACCTCATGGAAACCTCTGTGTGAAAACACCTTTCCAAGAATTGAAGAGACTGTCCTGTTTGCATAACATTCCTCAAACAGAAGATCCTTTGTTCCGACTGGTGTGATTTTTGAATAGTTTTTCATTTTCTCGACCTCATAAAATAATAATAACCGCTTTGTCAGTGCAGGCAGTTTGCTTTCACATGGTAAAGTGGTAGTATGGTAATATGATAACATATTCTTAACGATTTGTCAACTTTTTTTCTTTTAAACTATAGATTATTATGAAAAAATATATTATAATAAAAGCAGTAATATACCGGAATAACATATGATATTCTGCAATGTGCCGGCTGCATTACTATCATATCATTTCTTCCGGAAAAAATCAAACAGGAGGTAATACTATTTATGAAGATCAGATCTATATCTTCAAAGCTCGTAAGCTCGGTATTGTCACTTGCAATGCTTTTTTCTATGCTCTGGATAATCTCCGGCGCAGCAGTTATTCAGGCTGACGCAATGTATAAATCCGAGTTTGAACAACGAATGGTCGAACTGCAAAAGAAATACCCGGATTACAGCACCTGGGATGATTCCTTTGAGGGCGGCATACAGTGTCTTGGATTCGCGCATCTTATCGGTTATGAGACTTTCGGCATAAGTCCTTCAAAATGGGATGTCAGCTATTCACTTAAAGATGTAAAAAGAGGAGATATCCTCCGCTACGGTCAGAGCAACGGCAGAGGTCACTCCATATTTGTAATGGATGTAAATGGCGACTACATTACATTTGCTGAATGTAACGGCGCAGCAGGATATCTGAAAGTAGAGTGGGGTCTTCAAACCACTATCAGCAGCAACCGCTGCTACAGCCATACCTTCCTTTACCGACTTGTCGCTCCGCCTGTGTATGAGGATATACATAACAACGGCAGCTGCTATCAGGTCATCGGTACAAATAAATCCGGCACAAAGAAAATTACCCTCAATACAGGAACTAAAATGACTTTCTATGCAAAATTCGCTGACGGCGAGGGCGCTAAGTCCTACAAATGCCTTATCAAGAAAACTACTGATAAGAACTGGACAGTAGTGCAGAATTATTCCTCAAAGTCGTCATTTACCGTCACAAACAATACTGTCGGCAGCTACGCTGTAAAGCTGATCGCAAAGGACAAAAATAACCACTCCGCAAATGTAAACTTCTTCTACGATGTAATTTCAAAGCCCCTTGCAAACAATGGCTCATACATACAGTGGAAAAACAGGACTGAAAACAGTGACACCTCTCTTGATGTTCTGAAGGGTTCAAAAATAGTAATAAATCCTTCCTTCATCGGCGGCTATGGGAACCTCAGATACAAGTATATGTACAAAAAGACTACCGACAGCAGCTGGACAGTCCTTCATGATTACGATGCAAAGGCTGAAAGCTGGGAGGTAGAGCTTCCTTACTTGGGCAGCTATGTAATAAAGGTCATTGCAAGGGACGCAAAAAGCAATGCAGTAAGCGCTGATATACGCTGCAATACGAAAAAGTCACTTCTTAAAGACAATGGATGCAGCGCATCATGCAATATCATCCCGATCTCAAATAAAAAGAGCTTTTCAGTTTATCAGAATGTTCCCGTTACATACTTCGCATCATTTATTGACGGCTACGGCAAGCTCCAATACAAATTTGAGTATAAAAGATCAAGCGAAACAAAGTGGACAGTACAAAGAAACTTTTCCGCAGCAAAGAGCTTCTCATTAAGGCTCCAGAAAACAGGCAGCTACGATATGATGATAACAGCAAAGGACGAGACCGGAAAAACGGCAACATCCAGCTTTACCTGTAAAATAATAAGCGCACCTCTGAAAGAGAACGGAAGCTATTTATTGTATAACGATACAAAATATACCTCCAACTCTATCAAAATAACGGAATACGATTCAATTTATATTTATCCGCAGTTCAGGAACAACGGAAAAAAATTCAGGATGAAAGCATACATAAAATATGTCGGACACGGCGATTACGAAGAAATTGAAGATCCGTTCTGGTATGACTATGAATGGAACGAAACTACATGGGAATACAAAGAGATCCCGGTTTTATATCATTTCTTCGATGAAGCAGGACGCTACTGCATCAAGATCATTGCAACCGATGATTACGGCAATACTGCATCAAAGGTATTCACAGTAAATGTCAAGGAATATACCTACGATTATGACGAATACTAAATCATAATAAATCAGCCGAAAAAAAATTCAGGGACGCTCCAAACGAGCGTCCCATAGTTTTTAATGATGTTTTGCGGTCTTACCATAAGCTATTCTGAAGAATACAAATGTAATTATCGCCAAAAACAGATAAATACCTGCAAAGTAATAGAAATATCTGAACATGGATGAAAAATAGGTCACAAAAAGGTTATATATAGATCTTGTGCCAAGATTTACCTTTGCCACTATTCCGCTGACATAAACAATTGTCGGAATAATCGCTGCTGTTATTGCTGATGTAATAAAAGCATAACAAAGATATCTGTGTCTTCTGTGCTTGTACTCGTTCGTAAAATATATCAGCAATCCTATTATTACTGCAATAACTACAAGCACCATCATTATCACATTCAGAGTTCCGCTGAGTTTATATATATAATTGGCAAGTATCGAGAAAAACGGTATCGAGACATTATCAATATATATATCAGTCGCCTTATCGACAAGATTTACAAGACTGGATTCCGTTGTCTTGCTTTTGTCAATATTATTATCCTCGATATACTTATCTATTGCCGCTCTAAAACTCTGCTTAAAGTTGGTATCATCTACTAAAGTTGATGAACCTGAATAGAACGAAACAATGTAATTCATTTCGACCTGTCTGAAATCTATTGTTTCAACAAATTCCGCGCAGAAACTGTCCGGCAGACCGCTTGCGTGTCCCAGTGCTGTAAGACCATCCTTAAGCTCGTCCTTTACCATTGAATAATAGCCGCAGGAAGCCATAGAACCTATCATAAAATCACTTGAAAACAGCGTCAGTCTTATCACCATACATACCGTCAACAGAAACAGCACAAATGCAAGCATGAATGACATAAAACCATATACTATCGGCTTTACAACAGATCTTTTTGGTCTGCTGTGATGGTGTTCATGCTTTTTCTCCGGGTCAAAATGTAATTCTACCTCATCAGACACAACTATACCCCCTTAACTTTTTTTATCAATGACCGGCCCTGAAACCAGCTTTCCATAAACAAAGTATCTGTCAGGGTAAAATCCAAGTGCGTCAAAGGGATAACAGGTGTACATTATGAGATTTTCAGTCTGTGCTGCCAGATCATATGCGCTCTTATCCTTTGCATTTTTTATCTGGATATCAGTTATCTCATAGGTATAATTTCCATAGCTTGTACGGATCTTTACCTTTTGTCCTACCTTTGCATATTTAAGACCATTGAAAAAGGTACAGTTATGACCCGCGATCATTATTGTTTTTCCGTATCCCGGAATAAAGCTCCCTGCATATATTCCTACACCGTTATTCAGCTCTACATAGCCGTCTCCGAAAAACAGCTTAACATCTGTCTGGCAGTCCTCGATAATAAGCTCTCCGAACTGTTCTCCTATCTTAGGATATTCTATACTTGACAGAGGCACTGTTTTCGGCTCCTCCACCTTGGAGACTTCACTTGTGCCTTCCTCCGGTTCCTCTGCAACAGGAACGAATATATTATTATAATCATTTGAAAAATTCTTTTCAGAATCGGAGAAAAACAAACTTCCCATTTTTATGAATGTTCTTGCTGACGGCATTACCACAGCATAACATATTCCAAGTATCAGCAGGGAAAATATAATGGGAAGAATTATAAAATTCTTCCCATTCATCGAACGGTGTGAGGACTTCCTCTTACTCAACTACCTTCTCCTTCTTAGGAGCATTTACAAGATACACGCCGGCAGCTGTAATAAGAAGTGCGCCAAGACCAGCAACTGTAACTGCTGCAGCGCCAGTTTCAAAACCAGTATCCTTAACCGGTTTATCATCTCCGCCTACATTTGTAGATCCGCCTTTCTTTGTTACTCTTACCTTAGAGCCAGGAGCAGCGTTCTTATAGTATGAAAGCTCAAGATCGATAACACCTACAACATCATTTGACATTCCAACGATCTTCTGGATCTGTGAATCACTAAGTTCACTCCACTTGCTTACGCCGATTGACTCGATGTAAGCCTTTACATCATTGATCTTTTTGATGATCTCATCTGCTTCAGTCTTAGAGATATCAACATCACTCTGGAGGAAGTATGACTCGGCCTGATTGTAATACTCAACAGGAATCTTTGTAGGATTACCATTAAGATTAGCTGTAGTGTCGAGAACATTGAGAATCCTCTGCTCGTCCGCATTGATACCGGCAGCAAGAGCAGATACTGCTGTTGAAACAGCAACCGTAGCCGCAAGGAGTGCAGCAGCGATAACCTTTGCAAACTTTTTCATAGTTACAACATCCTTTCAATAATATGATGGCTTATACCATCCTCATCATTATAATACTTCCAATCTAAAATGTCAACGAAATATTACTAATCTGACATCATTTCTCATTTCATACAGCGAATTACCAATTATTACATAATTTTTTATATATTTTTCACATACGATACCAACTAATGAGGTTTTCAGAGGTTCTCTGATGTAATTGAATGAACCGTTGCGGAAGTGTCTATAATATATTCATCCGGAAAAACACCGCATTAAGGAGGAACAGAATATGACAATGATATTATGCAGTGAGAACTGCATCCACCAGAATGACGGCTGCTGTTGTCTTGAATTTCCCGGAGCTGTCACAAACACATCTCCGGCAGCCTGTCCGCACCAGCGCAGCGCCGCCGTTTTCAATGGCTTCCAAGAGCCGCAACAGCGTCCCTTATGGTCTTTACCCCTACCACCTCAATACTGATATTCTCCGGCAAAACAAGGTTCCTCAGATTATGATAAGGTACAATACATTTGCCAAAACCAAGTCTTGCCGCTTCCGTTATACGCTGCGCCGCATGATTTACAGAGCGTATCTCACCTGTAAGACCGACCTCTCCGAATGCAAGTACATCATCAGGCACAATTATATCCTTAAGGCTGCTCACAAGCGCCAGCGCTACTGCAAGGTCTGTTGCAGGCTCATCCAGCTTCAGACCTCCCGTAACATTTATGTAGGCATCCATGCTTGAAAAATAATATCCGCACTTCTTTTCAAGCACCGCAAGAAGCATTGACATCCTGTTATAATCAAATCCTGCCGACATTCTCCTTGCATTGCCGAAGCCTGAATTCGTCACAAGACCCTGTATTTCCGCAAGTATTGGTCTGCTGCCCTCCATCGGACACGCTACACAGGTTCCGCTTACATTTTTTGGTCTGCCCGAGAGGAGCATAAGTGACGGGTTCTCTACCTCTTCAAGACCCTTATCTCCCATTATGAATACTCCTATTTCATTTGTTGACCCGTATCTGTTTTTCACTGCGCGGAGTATGCGGTAGGACATTTGCTTATCGCCCTCAAAATACAGCACCGCATCTACAATATGCTCCAGAACCTTTGGCCCTGCTATTGCCCCGTCCTTATTCACATGACCTACTATGATACACGGTACATCCATAGATTTTGATGTCCTCATAAGTATATTTGTACATTCTCTTACCTGACTGACGCTTCCCGGTGATGAATTCAGTTCCTTGTAGTTCATTGTCTGAATGGAATCTATCATCACAAGATCAGGCTTTTCATTCTGGATATGCTCTGCTATTATTTCAACATCCGTTTCCGTCATTACATAAAGGTTTTCGCTGTTTACTCCAAGCCGGGAGGCTCTCAGTTTTATCTGCCGTCTTGATTCCTCTCCGGAGATATACAGTATTTTCAATATTTTTCCGAGGTGTCCGCATATCTGCATCAGTATTGTTGACTTTCCGATGCCGGGGTCGCCGCCGAGCAGCACCAGAGAGCCTTTGACTATTCCGCCGCCGAGTACCCTGTCAAGCTCTCCGGAACCGGTAAAATATCTTTCCTCGTCCTCTGTAGTTATTTCAGTGATAGGCAACGGCAGTGATGATGGCTTTGTGCGGCGTTCAAGAGCCGGTTTTGACGCGCTTCCCTTCCTTACCTCACGAACCTCCTCACTAAGAGTATTCCACTCTCCGCAGCCCGGACATTTACCATACCATTTCGCGCTTTCATATCCACATTCCGTACACACATATATACTTTTTATCTTATCCGCCATTTATACCTTCCTCCTATTATTCAGCTGCGGCTGTTCAGGAAATCCATCGTTCCGCACATTATTGCAAATGCCATTTTATTCTGGTACTCATCTGTTTTAAGCAGAGCCGCCTCCTGTTCATTCGACAGGAATCCACATTCGACTATTACTGCCGGGACTTCCGCTTTTTTCAGTATATATACAGAGTCATCATCAGCCTTAAGCTCTCTTTTATTTTCAGGCTGCAGCAGACCAGTAACTGATTTGCGTATGCACTCCGCTAATTTTATACTTTCCGGTGAATTATCTGAATAGAACACCTGCGCGCCCTTATACTTAGTCTGTTCAAATTTATTCTGGTGTATGCTCACCAGCACATTATTTCTGCTGCTGTTTATTACTGCGACCCTGTTTTTTATATCCGAGACTTTTTTATCCCTGACAGTTTCCGCATCCTTATCGTAAACAGAAATATCGCTTTCCCTTACCATTTTCACATCATAGCCCATCATCACAAGCATATCCCTAAGCTTCAGAGCTATAGGGAGATTAATATTCTTTTCCAGAACCCCATTAGCTTCTGCACCGCCATCCTCTCCGCCGTGGCCTGCATCAATAACTATCACAGGACGCACATCCGCCGATGCCGTAACTACCTCCACACCCTTTTCATTCCCGGCAGCATAAAGCAATGCGCCGAAAAGAAATACGCATATCAGCACTGCCGAATAGCAAAAATATACTCTTAATTTTTCCACCATTGATCCCTCCGCTATTATATATGACGCAGCGGAGCTTTTTATGTTTTGCAGACATACAAAAGGGCTGCCTCTCCGGCAGTCCTTTCATACTGTATTATTCCTTTACATCAGGAAGATCACCATTTTCATCCGGGTAACTCAATGTAGGAGCCTTTCCATCCTCATTAAGGAATTCGTCATCATCAAGCGGCAGTGAATTCTTCCGGCAGAAGTCCTCCTTGATAACGAGCAGTTTATCAAGGTTTCTGCAAAGGCGCATATAGACATTATCAAGTCTGTCATCGAGGGTAAATGTACCGATACGGATATCTCTTCTGAGGTATGTAAGATCCTCTCTGAACAGTTTGATTTCCTTTTCTATGCTGTCGATAAGCATAATAGTATCAAGAGCCTTTTCCTGTGCCTCATCAATAACCCCATGCGCTCTTATCTCCGCATTCATTTTGATCTTGACCAGGCTTTCCTGAAGCTCATCATAGCGTTTTGCCTTTATGACAATCGAATCATACTGTTCCTGTAGTTTCCGTTTTTCGTCAAGTCTCGCATCAAGCTCCTTCTGATACGCTTCAACATCATTTTCCCTCTGACCAACGGCCTCTGCAAGACGCATCTGCGTTTCCTGCAAGGATTTATACAGGGCATTCCTGCCTGCTGTCATTTCGATCAGAGCGATCCTGTTATCGGTTGCCTCCATTTCAGCCTGTTCGAGCTTTCTTTTCAGGAATTCTATTTGTTCCTCAGGTGTTAGCTTTGAATCCGTTATATCAGAGATAGTTTCGTTTTCCTCAACTTCCTCAACTTCTGATACAATTTCTTCTCCGGCATCATCGGCAGTCTGAGCCATTTCCACAACATTCTCGATCTTTTTTTCCATATCTGACATCAGGGACACCCCTTCAACTATTAATATAAAATTATTATATCAAAAAATAACTATTAAATCAATAGATAACCCAAAAAAAACATGGAATTCAACTTTCTTTAAAAGAAAAATAGCCAACAAAAAGGCAAAAGTTTCGGTCAAGCCTTTTCAAAGGCTTGCGG
>CACZSM010000095.1 GCA_902783815.1 uncultured Ruminococcus sp. | reverse complement strand
TGTATCTCATCGGAAACTTTGTTTAAAAGATTGCCTCCGTCACGGCTGTTTACGAAAAGAGCGTTTATGTTTTTATCTTTAAACCAATGCATCCACTCTTTGTTTATTTTTTCATCGGCAATATCGGCTTTATTAATTATAAGTAGCTGCGGTTTGTTTTTAATTAAATCTGAAAGCAGCGGGCTGCGGCTTGATATTACAAGCCGCGCGTCCGCTATTTCTATACAAATATCTACAAGGCGCAGGTTTTCTTCTATAAGCCTGCGTGTTTTTGTCATATGACCGGGAAACCACTGTATCGACATCAATTCTTCCATGCTGCACCTCATTTATATACACTGCCGAAGCTGTTTAACGGATAAACTCTGATCTCAGCCTTGCCAATTATGTTTTCTACCGGAATAAGACCGATCTCTGTACTTCTGCTGTCAAGAGATCCTTCACGGTTATCTCCCATTACGAATACATAACCCTCTGGTATAACATCAGGTATATCAAGCGGATGAGAAAGCTTTACTGTTTTACCTTTAATATAGTCCTCCTGAAGAACAACTCCGTCAACAGATACCTCATATGTATTGTAATTTATTGATATAGACTGACCTCCCGTAGCGATAACACGCTTTACGATAGGCTGAGAAAAGTTATTGCCGTGACTTGCAACGATAATATCACCGCATTTTGGCGAATACATGAAATTTGAAAGTATCAGCCTGTCACCGCTTTTCAGCGTATCTGTCATTGATGATCCGCTTACAGTTGCCTGTCTGAAAACGAATGTCAGCATTATTACGACTATTATCAAAGCCGTCATAAAGTAGCTTGCCCAATCAAATATGAATCTTGTAAAGCTGAATTCTTCCTCTCCACTTTCAGCAGCGCCATCTGTTTTTGTCTTTGCAGGGCTGCTGTCAGCCTTTTCTTCATTCAGTTTCTTTTTTTCCTTACTCATATTGCATGACTCCTTTCAGATCATTTCCGTATCCCACCGACTGTTACATATACATCCTCGCCGGTACACTCAAAGGGATACAGTATAAACAGCGCCACTCCGTTGATGCTGTTTTCTTTTACGGTAAAAATATTCCTGCCATTGAAGGAGATCTCTGTGCCGGTTTCATTACTTCCTATGATCTCAGCACATCTCTTTTTCCCGTTTACATCTGCTATGACTATATCCCCGTTCTCAACTGAAAACCAGTTTTTCTGCACTACAACATAAACTCCGGAATTACCGCGGATATCCACACCTTCAATGTAGTCTATACGGCAGAACAGATTGAATACCACTGTTGCAGCGAGCGTCAGGATAATGACAAACATTATCCATTCCAACAGACTCCTGAGCGCAGCCAGTCTGTCATACATATCATTATAGCACTGTTGGAGCCTTAAGTGATGCCTGGATTTTTCCACAGTAGGCACCCTCCTTCCGCAGTCGGAGCGTCTGATTCAAAGGTAGCAAAAAAAGGGACGACAGAATATGTGTCCCTTTTCGTAACGCTTATTATTTGATCTGTTCCTTGACCTTAGCTGCCTTACCAACTCTGCCTCTGAGGTAGTAGAGCTTGCTTCTGCGAACCTTACCGGATCTTACAACCTGAACATCAACGACATTCGGGGAGTTTACAGGGAAAACTCTTTCAACGCCTACGCCATATGAGAGTCTGCGGACTGTAAATGTTTCTGCAACTCCGCTGCCTCTTTTAGCTATAACTGTACCCTCGAACATCTGGATTCTTTCTCTCTCACCCTCACGGATATTAACGCTTACACGGACGGTATCACCGATCTCGAACTTAGGCTTATTTTCCTTTACGGATGAAGCTGCAATTGTCTTAAGTGCATCCATTTTTATTCCTCCTGTTTTTGTTAGACATTCATGGCATCTCTGTACCAGAGGACTGTCCGTTTTAAAGTACGGCATTTTGCCGGGCTTCAAATCCCATCACAAGTGACGGCTTCAAAGACCTATACATTATACCACATACTTTCTTTTTTTGCAAGAGATTTCCCTCATATTTTAAAATTATTTTTACTTTATTTTTGAAATAACTCCGTAGTTCAGCTTAATTAGAGTTTGGAACTGTATGAGTGTGGAGTTTGAAGTGTGGAGTTTGGAGTTAATGGTATTTGAAAAGTTAAATGTTAAAAGTTAAAAGTTAAAAGTTAAATGTGATGTATTAAACATTATCACATAACAAACAACTCACCAGTAGTGTTAAAGTCTAAATATAGATATTCATAAGCCAATTGTGAACTGTATATCCCCGTAATACTATTATTTAACCTATATAACTTACCAAAGGAAAAAATTACAAGCGATACTTGATTGACCGTAGAAAGTGGCAACAATAAGTTATTGGGCGGCTTTGCCGCCTTTAGGTGCGCAGCACCATTGTCAGCTTTGCTGACATGGACAAATTGCCTGACACTTTAAAAATTATGTATGTTGATAGCTTAATTTGAGTTTTAGAAGCCGCGCAG
>CACZSM010000094.1 GCA_902783815.1 uncultured Ruminococcus sp. | reverse complement strand
TTTATTCTCCGCAATGCTTCATTCAGGGCTTACAGCGGAGAAATTCTTGCTATACTCGGAGGAAATGGCGCAGGCAAATCTACTCTGCTGCAGGTCATTACCGGGTCTGCAAAACAACAGGAGGGCAGCATCAGAATAAAGAATGGTGCCAGAATAGCATATATGCCACAATCGCCTGAACTGCTTTTTACTGCTGATACACTTTATAGTCACTTTGAGGATTGTATAAAAGCATCCGAAGCAGAACCGTCTGATGAGATTATAAAAAAGACTGCGGAATTTTTTGAGCTTGAAGAAAAACTCAGACGACATCCCTATGACCTTTCCGGCGGTGAACAGCAAAAGGCAGCCCTCGCCGGACTTCTTCTGACAATGCCGGATATTCTTCTGCTTGATGAGCCGGTAAAATGTATGGATGCAAAAGCAAAAAAAGATATCGGAGGTCTGATGAGAAAACTTGCGGAAAAAGGAATGTGTATTATACTTGTAAGCCATGATACAGAATTCTGCGCAAGCTATGCAGACAGATGTACAATGTTTTTTGACGGCAAAAACAGCGAAACAGAACCTCCTTATGAGTTCTTTTCAAAAAATGTGTTTTTTACAACATCTGCAAGAAGAATGACAAGGTATATTTCAGATGATATAGTGACAGATGATGATTTACTGTATGCACTTGATATTCAAAAGAATGAAAAACCTCATTCAGATTTCCCTGATCTTGATATTAAATATAAAAATAACGATCCGGATACTCAAAAAAAGAAAAAAAGTATTCCAAAGAGTATTTTCAGACTTATATCTTTAGCTGTGTTTTTATTCGGAGCGCTTTCTGCCGGGGGTATTCTGAAAATAGCCGGAACTGCAGTATCTGCTGCCGCTGTGATAGTTTCGGGTCTGGTACTTATAATTCTGGGACGCAGCGAAAATCAGATACATATAAGCAGAACAGGAAATTCCACTCGCGGTCTTGCTGCGGCTGTATCTTCTGTAATCGTGGCAGTTCCGCTTACTATTTTCGCAGGAAGGTATTTTTTTAATGACTCAAGATATATGTTCATATCTCTGCTGATCCTGCTTGAATGTATGCTCCCATTTTTTGTAATGTTTGAAAAACGCAGGGTCAGAAGCCGTGAAATTGTACTTATAGCCGTAATGTGCGGATTATGCGTATTTGCAAGGGCTGCTTTTTATATGCTGCCTGAATTCAAGCCTATGACAGCTATGGTGATTCTGACAGGAGCAGCGTTAGGCGTTGAAGCCGGATTCCTTACAGGAGCCGTTACTATGCTGGTATCAAATATTATTTTTTCTCAGGGTCCCTGGACAGCATGGCAGATGGCTGCAATGGGTCTTGTCGGGTTATTATCCGGAATTGTTTTCGGAACTGGCAGGATCACCTCGGACAGAACCGGATATGCTGTATTCGGTTTTTTTGCGGCAGTAATAATTTATGGAGGTATTATGGACCCGGCAGCATTGATAATATCACATATCGAACCTACGGTGGATAATCTCTTGGCCTACTACGCCGCAGGACTTCCGCTTGATATAGTACATGGCTTATCAACAGCTATATTTTTGTATATAGGCGCAGAACCTGTAATTAAAAAACTGGAAAGAGCTAAGCTTAGATCAATGTACGGAAAAAATAATGATTCACTGAGCCGTCAGGCGTGATTTATTCGGTGATCCAATTTAAGGGAACCTCTGAACAATTTTTTATTTCTTCTCTGGCTTTCTTGACATTGTGAATAGGATGATGTAGAATAATATTACAATAGTTTGCTTATGAATAATTTGCATACTTGTATTTTTTTAAGAAAGGCGGATGCTTATGAAACAAAACTTTTATAATAACAATTACAACGATCCATACGGCGGTTATCAGAATAATGACTATAGCCAGTACTCCAGAAATACCTACGATGGATATAGCTACGACGGCTCATCTGCAATAACTCTCGCTGAGTTTTCTAAAAGGGTCTATCTCTGGATGTTCGCAGGACTTGCAATAACCTTTGCGGTCGGCTTCATACTGCTTAGCAATCCTGCAATACTCATCTCTCTGCTTAGTCAGAATTCCGGACTGTTTACCATTGTAGCTCTTGTAGAGGTCGCTCTTGTCTTTGTACTTGGGTTCTTCGTTTATAAACTGCCTTCTGCAGCTTGTCTTGTAATATTTTTTATCTACTCGATTCTTAATGGACTTGTGATTGCGCCGACTCTCCTTATGTGCAGTGTCTCCTTCGGCAGCGAGGGTGAGCTTCTTTTTAATCCTATGCCAGTTTTCGGCGCTTTTGCGGCAACTGCCTGCGTATTCGGCGCAATGTCTCTTTACGGTATGATAACTAAAAGAAACCTCTCCGGCCTTGGCACTATACTGTTTTTCGGTCTGCTCGGACTTATCGGTTATTCTGCCGTCAGCTTCCTCTTTCAGGTGCCTATGAGCGATCTTATAATCTCTCTTATTACAATAGCTCTCTTTATTGGCTTTACAGCATATGACACCCAGAAAATAAAAAGAGTCTATAGCCAGAGATGCGGTGATCAGGAATTGCTGAAACGCTCATCCGTAGTCGTTGCGCTTGAACTGTATCTCGATTTCATAAACCTGTTCCTCGCAATACTCAACCTTTTCTTTAAAAACAGAAATTGATTCTTACTACACTGCGTACTACCCTGTACGCAGTGTAAATTTTTGCTGAGTTTTTTATTTTTTGCTTGCAATTTGTAAGCGGATGTGTTATAATAATCGTTGCAGTTCGCACGCAGGTGTTTTTAGGTTGCATTTTTTATGTGCTTATGAACCTGCGGAGGATCAAAACCTAAAGGAGGATTTTTTTATGGCATCAGTAGTATCAATGAAACAGCTTCTGGAGGCAGGCGTTCACTTCGGTCACCAGACAAGAAGATGG
>CACZSM010000093.1 GCA_902783815.1 uncultured Ruminococcus sp. | reverse complement strand
GTATGAAAAGGAAAAGCTCATTCATGACAGACTTCTTGCAGGATGCACATATAAGCAGGGCATTTCGTCGATGTCTGACGGCTGGGAATATTTTTCAGTATATGGCGCATTAGTAAGGGGCGAGGCTGTATGTGAGGGTTATGCAAAGAGTATGCAGCTTTTGCTGAGTCTTGCCGGGATGGACTGCTGTACCATAAGGGGAAGAGCAGAAGGTGTTGAGCATATGTGGAACCTTGTGTGCATCAGGGAGTCGTGGTATCATGTTGACCCGACCTGGGATGACAAGGATGACATCATCTCATATGAGTATTTCAATATTACCACAGAGGATATATCCCAGAATCATACAATATCCCCGTCAATGGATGAAGCTGAGCAGGAAGGCTCCGAAAAGACGGAAAGCCTGAATTTCTTTGTACCGGACTGTACGGCAAGATATATGAACTATTACAATGTAGAGGCTCTCAGACTTTCACAGCTTGGCGGAGAGTCCGATCAGAGGATGATAGATTTCATGTATGAAAGGGCAGAACGAAAGGATATATATATTCCGCTGTTCATACTGCCGACAATGGAATACAATGAATGTATAGATGAGATGTTTTATACAAGTCCCTATAAGTTTTACTATTATGTTGATGAGGTGAACAGCAGACTCAATAAGGGTTACAAGATAGACAGGGAGAGCATAAAGATACTGAAAAACGAGAAAAATATGACATTAAGGATAAGAGTAAGCTATATACCTTCATAAATATAAAAAAGCTCCGCAGCCGTAAGACTGCGGAGAATTTTTTACTTACTGCTTGATTTTGCACAGGCTATCGCAAGAGATCCGGGTCCTATGTGACAACCGATACTCAGGGACAGCGGTGAGCTGTGCAGTTTGAATCCCGGAAATGCCTCCTTGATATCAGCCTTCCACGCTCCAATTTCATATGCTGTCATATCGGAATAGGCATAATGAAGGGTCATTGAACCGTTTTCGATATATTTGCTGAATCTGCCCTCGAAATCCTTTTTTATTGCTTCGATCATAGAAGCCTTAGCTGCTTTAATGCCTCTGCATTTTGAATAGGCATCCAGTTTTTCACCCTGTATCTGCAAAACAGGCTTAAGGTTCATTATATTTGCGATAAGAGCGCCGGCAGCAGTTACTCTGCCGCCTCTTTTAAGGTATGTAAGCCTGTTGACCATGATATAGACGCTTGATTCACCTGCATCTGCTTCGAGAATATCCCTTATCTCCTTAGCACTTTTTCCCTGTTCTGCAAGCTCTTTGGCGTCTATAACGGACTGGTACTGTGTTACGGATATGCGGTGATTGTCTGCAACGAATACTTTTCCCTCAAAATCAGTTTCAGAAAGCATTTTTGCTGTCTGACAAGAGCTGCTCAGACCTGATGACATAGGTATATATACTAATTCGTCATAGTCTTTAAGGATATCATTCCAGAAATCAGCAAGCTCTCCCGGAGACGGTTGAGTTGTAGAAACAGTTGTTTTGGAGTCGGCAATTATCTTATAGAAGTCGGATTGACTGAGGTCTATGAATTCCTTGTAATCCTTATCATTAACGGTGAAAGTCATTGGCAGCACAAAAACGCCGAGTTCCTGTGCCTCCTTTGGTGAAATACCACTGTTTGTATCCGCTGCTATGGCTACTTTTGGCATGATCGTTCCTCCATTATTATTTTATTTTCCCGATATAAGACACTATCTCATCCCTCATACGGATGGCTTCTCTTCTTGCAGCCTGAGCGAAGTCCTCTGGCGCACAGCCCTCCTTTTTCCACGCGCACATAATTCCTCTTGATGAATTTATAATTGCTCCAAGACCGTTTTCATCAAATGCAGGAGCAACATCAGCAGCACCGCCGCCCTGTGCGCCGTAGCCGGGAACAAGGAAGAAGGTGTGGGGGAGAGCCTTTCTAAGCTCGCCGAGCTGCTCCGGGTATGTTGCGCCGACAACTGCTCCTACAGAAGAATACGCTTCTTCTCCCATAGCCTCACTGCCCCAGCTTTCGCACATATTTCCCATTGTACGATAAACTGTAAGACCGTCATCGAGTTTTCTGTCCTGAAGTTCTCCGGAGGACGGATTTGATGTCTTAACAAGTATAAATATTCCCTTGTCGCCGTTCCTGCAAAGCTCCAGAAGTGGTTTTACGCCGTCTGTGCCGAGGTATCCATTGACTGTCAGAGCGTCAGCGCCGAAAGCCTGTACAGATTCCTCTACTATTTTTGTAGTACCCAGATGCGCAGCTCCATATGCTTCCATAGTTGAGCCTATGTCATTTCTTTTTCCGTCCGTAATAACGAACATACCCTTTTCCTTTGCGTATCTGATAGTACGCTCCAAAGCTCTTACACCCTGCCAGCCATACATCTCATAATATGCAGCCTGCGGCTTTACTGCCGGTACGATATCACACAGAGCATCTATAAGTCCCTGATTGAACATATAAAGAGCCTCTGCTGCACCTTCAAGAGTAGTACCATACTGTCCGAAAGCCTCATCCTTTATATACTGCGGAATATAATCAAGCTTCGGGTCAAGACCTGCAACTGTGGGGTTCTGCTTTTCTCTGATACCTTTGATAAGTCTGTCGAATGACATATTTTTTCCTCCTTAACCTTATAAATCATTATAAACCACTCTGCCGCCGCATATAGTCAGTTTTACCTTAGCGGAAAGAGTAAGATTTTTGAACGGCGTATTTTTTGATTTGCCATGCAGTTTTTCCGGATCAACGACCCAGCTTTCTCTGCTGTACAGCATAAGGTCTGCCGGCTTACCATATTCAATAGCACCTGCATTTATTCCGAGTATTTTTGCTGGGGCTGTTGACATTTTATCTATAAGCTGTACCTCGCTCAGCGTACCTCCTTCAACAAGTACCGTATATGCTGCTGCGAACGAAGTTTCCATACCTATTGAACCGTTCGGCGCAGATACGAAATCAGACTTTTCCTCCGGAGTATGGGGAGCATGGTCTGTAGCGACAGCATCTATTGTGCCGTCTGCAAGAGCCTGTATCATCGCAAGACGATCCTTTTCCGTCCTGAGAGGCGGATTCATCCTGTAATCGGCATCTTTTCTGAGAAGCTCCTCTTCTGTAAGCATAATATAGTGAGGCGCTGTTTCAGCAGTAACCTTTATTCCTCGTTTTTTTGCATCGCGTATCATATCCGCAGAGGTACAGGTGCTGACATGACAAATATGTATCGGAAGGTCATATGCGGCTGCAAGCGCTATTTCTCTTGCAGTACCGGCATCCTCGGCTGCCCTGGGCATACCCTTGACACCAAGCTGTTCGGATACAGCGCCCTCATTTACTTTTCCTCCTGCAAGATACGGATCCTCGCAGTGAGCAGTTACCGGTATATGAAGCTGAGCAGCCTTCTTCATGGCGTTTACCATCATTACAGTATTTTCAACAGGTCTGCCGTCATCCGAAAGAGCTGATATACCTGCCTGATACAGAGCGTCTATATCAGTTGCCTCCTGACTTTTCAGATCCTTAGTTATCGCGCCGACAACATATACATGAGCATCTGCATCCTTAGCTTTTTCAAGTATATATCTTACTGTTTCCGGAGAGTCAACAGCAGGAGAAGTATTCGGCATTGCAAGCAGACTTGTAACACCTCCGGCAGCGGCAGCCCTGCAGCCGGTTATTATATCCTCCTTAGCGGTCTGCCCCGGATCTCTCAGATGAACATGGAGATCCACAAGTCCGGGAGCAGCTGTAAGACCGCTGCCATCAAATACAGTTTCAGTTCCGTCAGTCATAGCGGGATCGGCAAATACGCCGTTTTGTATCAAAATATCGCCGTATGCGACATCACTTTTTCCTGATGCGATGATGCGTACATTTTTTATCAGTATTTTTTCCATCCTGAAGCACCTCAATATTCATCATCAGCAGACGAGAACAGCTTTGTAAGAGATCTTTTCAGCTTTGCTCCAAAGGATTCCTCGGATTTTTTGCTGTCCTGGGGCAATTCACCGCTGCCAGGTGCAAACGGGTCAAGAGTACCGTCATCAGCGCCGCTGTAGAATACAGGAGCTTCCTCCGGCTGCGGCAGTGGTTCAGGTTCCGGTTCAGGCTGTGGCTGAGGTTCAGGCTCATTACGCATCTGCTCTGCTTTTTTATTATATTCCTCGGCGTTTACGCTTTCCAGCTTCGGAATATTTGTAAATCTGCCCTCTTTCAGTTCTATAGGCTCTTCTGACGGCTGAGCCTGCTCAAATATTATGCCGCAGTCGCGCTCAAAGCTGAATTCAGGTTCTTTCGGCTGTTCTGCCGGTGTTTGTGTTTCATTGATCTGATTTTCCATAGCTACTCCTTCATTGTCTGAATTGTTTTCGGACATTTTTTCTTCCTCTGTGACAGTTTCCTTATCCTCGGACTGCTGGGACTGTTCATCGTCAGAGGTTTCATCTGTTACGCTGCTTTCCGTTTGAATACTGTCTGTTTCAGCTGTTTCTTCGCCCTGCTGAGCAGTATCATCGGGGTTATCCTCCGGCAGAGGTTCTTCATCTGCTGTATCAGGTTCGTCATCCTCCGGCAGCGGTTCTTCTTCTGTATCGGATTCGTCATCCTCCGGCAGCGATTCTTCCTCTGCTGTATCGGGTTCGTCATCCTCCGGCAGCGGCTCTTCCTCTGCTGTATCGGATTCGTCATCCTCCGGCAGCGGTTCTTCTTCTGTATCGGGTTCGTCATCCTCCGGCAGTAGTTCTTCTTCTGTATCGGGTTCGTCATCCTCCGGCAGCGGTTCTTCCTCTGCTGTGTCAGGTTCGGTATCATCAGGCTCCTTAGGAAGCTCTATTTCCCTTACCTCGACCCTTACAGGCTCTCCGCCAAGACCGGTAATTGCTTCTATTATGATCTCTCCGTTTTCATTCTTTGAGAACGAAAGCTCCATATGGTCGCTGTGTTCAGTTTCCTCAGTTTTCTTTTCCGGCGCTCTGTATATCTCAAAGCCGCCGTCATCGTCATACATATCCTCGTCAGATGTTTCTTCTTCTGTGTCATCGGATTCTGTACTATCAGTAATTTCGGTTTCTTCCTCCAGCACTGCTTCATTTTCCTCGTCAGCGCTGTTATCGGGCTGCTCGTCTGCCTCTGTCACGGACTCCGTTTGTTCCTCATCGTAAACTTCCGGTACAGAACTGTCGAAGCGCTGCTCAAATTCCGATACGCCGCTTTCGTCATCGTCTGACGGAACAACAGCAGGTTCATCCTCTGTTATTTCATCCTGCAGGTCATCCATGCCGAACTGTCCTTCATAAGCAGGTATTTCCTCCGGCTCAGGTTCTGGCATTTCCTGCTCCATTTTCTTTAGTTCCTCTTCCATCCTCTGCATCTCAGCAGCCCTTGCTGCTGCGGCTGCCTCAGCCTTGCGCTGCTCCTGACGGATCAGTACTTCCTCACCTATCTGTTCTATTTCTGTGCGTGGTTTTGCAGCGCTTTCGGCAAAGATCACCTGCTCAGGATCTTCTGTATCATCTGCGGTATTATCATCACTGCTTTCAGTCTTTTCATCAGGCTTCTGAATATTCAGCTTAGTGAATTCAGATGGAACTGCCATAGCTGGCTGCTGTACTGCTTCTGCTTTGCCAACAGGTGTATATGGATTATTAGGTATTTCAAGTTCGGTCGTTGCGTCAAGTCTTGGTATAGTCCTTGTAGCTTCTTTTTTTTTCTTTTCTTCCTCAAGACGCTCATTACGGAAAAGTACTTCTTCATCAGATGGCTTGAATAATGAATCATCTCCGAAGGCTGCGGTGCTTTTTTTTGTTTTTTTACTGTCTGTCTGAGTTTTTTCCTCATCCGGCTTTTTACTTGTTTTTTTCTTTTCTGTTTCATTCTGCATTTCATCAAGTACGGTCTGGTGTCTTCTTATTGCAACAATAATGATCGCCGCAAGAGATGCTACTGCTACTATAGCGAATATCATAAGCAGAAAGTATCTTATATCAAGTTCGCCGACAGTTGTATTGCCTGTTGAAGATACGGTTTCTTTACTTTCTTCACCGTGGAATGTTGTGCTTTTCATTATTTTGTCAAGGAGCTTCCGTTGGTTCCGGCTTATTTCCTTGTTGTGAGACTGCATTGTTATCACTACATTTGTGCCGTCAACTACGGAATATTCCTGGATAGCGTATGTTTTCATATTGTCGGAGGAATATTCCATTTCAAGACTCAGAAAGAGAGTATTGTTAAAAGTATTTTTAGCGCATCCTTTAACATATTCAGTCTGAAGAAGGTCTTGGATAAGGTTTTCAACCTCTGCATCAGCTAATTTTGTAAGATTTCCTATAGTCTTGGTTCTTTCGTTATCTGTAAGGGATATCGTTATATCATAGGAGAAGTCCTTTGAATATGCTTTAAGATATGTACCTGTTTCCGAAAAGATCTTTTCTACATCATTTTTGGTAAATCCACAGGCTTCAAGTGCCGGATCATCCTCCTCTATCTGTGGAGTTATTATATACATATCCTTCGGAATATCTGTACTCATCTCAGTTTTAATAAAATGAAAATTCTGGTATTCAATTGAATCAACATCTATCTCAGACTCCTGATAAGCTGATGCCTCACCCGGCACAGGCTTCGATGTATCTTCGGTGACATCCTCAGAAACCTCGCTTTCAGACTGTTCTTCCTCAGAGTCTTCGTTTGTTTCATCATCGTTGTTTTCGTCCTGCAAGGATAAAGATGACTCCGTTATTTCAGTATTGTCCTCGTCATCATCCGGCACTGCAAACACTGGCGCAGAAAGTGAGAGGGCTATCAGAGCCGCAAAAAAAGCAGCGGTAATTTTCTTCATCAATATACCTCCTGGTAAAAGGGATTAAATGCTTGAAATGGACACAGCGCCACACAGTAACAATTATACTTTATCTTTATCAAAATTACAAGCACTTAGGGAGGGGAAATCTGTTTTGATATTCAACTTTTTTGTTAAGAGGCCATAGAACGAATAGAGAAACAAAATAGAGAGAATAGATAATAATGAATAATGAATAGTTAATAATATTTTCTATCTAAAGTATGCACCCCATGTCAGGAAAGTTAGACCGCGCTCGACCAATTTTAGTTTGCTGGTCAGAGCGGAGCGCAGCGAGCGACTATCGCGAAATTGAGAGCGCAGGCACTGCGCCGGAAAGAGAGAATAACGAATAGAGAATAGTTAATAGATAATAATATTTGGTTTAATAAGTATATAGCTTATCCATAGAAAGTGGCAATAATAACTTACCCGGCATTGAAGATGCGCTGTGTGCGCAGCACCATCGTCAGCTCTGCTGACATGGAGAAATTAACGGACACAGAAAGAATTATGTATGTTGATAACCATATTTGAGTTATTGAAGCCGCGCAGGAGAAACAATGAGAGCGCAGGCACTGCGCCGGAACGCACTCCCAGTGGGGGAAACCCTCTCTTGCAGGGTTTCCCCCGTCAAATTCACCATTCATTTAAACTTTTCATCCCCCTT
>CACZSM010000092.1 GCA_902783815.1 uncultured Ruminococcus sp. | reverse complement strand
TCATCATGGT
This sequence comes from uncultured Ruminococcus sp., assembly GCA_902783815.1. Taxonomy (GTDB): domain Bacteria; phylum Bacillota; class Clostridia; order Oscillospirales; family Acutalibacteraceae; genus UBA1213. The sequence continues at coordinate 7,627 of CACZSM010000092.1, read as the reverse complement.
AAGCGTCCTTGCTGACCTTTTCGAGCAGATTTTCCTTAGTTTTATTATCGCTTTCGACCTTTCTGAGAATGTCGATATAGCGCTGTCTTTCCTTTTCTATCTTGGACATATCATTCAGGTGATCGACCATTTCCTTTTGCATAGTCTGGATAACCGAATAGATATCGCTCAGTTCGTCCTCATTTTTGAGGTAGAGGTCAATAACGCAGGCGTCCTTATAATCGGTACCCTTACCGGGCTTAAAGCGTTTTGCTTCGGTAGTTATAGATTTAATTGGTTTAGTAAAGATCCTGTTGATATACAGCACAGCGATTATCATAACGACAGCTGTAAGCAGAATAAGGATAACAGTGATCGTAATAACGAACTGTATTCTCTCGTTCATGACCCCGGCGACATCCACATCGCAGCCAATATGACAAACTATATTTCCAGCCTTATCCTTTACCGGAGCGTAAGCAGAGCAAAGCCAGCCCCATCTGTTATTAGTGATAACAGGTTCGATCTCCTTTTCGGCATTAACGCCTTTAAGTTCAGGTTCCTTATCCTCAAAGCAGCCGGTATGGTAGAGAGGGTTATCAAAGTCATCAATAAGGAACATATCCTTTGAGGCGTATGCATCGCTTATTACGATAATATAGAGATACTTGATATCATCCATATTCTCAATATACCTGCACATTAATTCCTTTGATTTTGAATATTCCTCCCAGAGTCCTTTTTCCTTGAGGTAGTTTTCGATAAGGGATTCATCTTCTTTTTGTTCAGCCTTCTTGCGCAATTCCTGGTATTCCTTTGATTCCACGGCAGTACGCATAGTTGAAAGGAATTCCGGGTCAACGAAGGTAGCGAAGTTTTCAGCAGAATTGTAAGTCATTCTTTTGAAGTGTCCGTCGATCTGATGAGCATTGATATAGTAGGTCATTATCATTGTTGCAAAAGAGACGATCAGAACGGTTAGTATAACTAAAAGACGCATTTTCTGTGTTATCGAGAATCTCTTTTTTTCACGGGTATAAACTCCTTCCTGAAATAAATTAGAAGAATAATGCCCTGCCAAAAGGATAATTTTTTGTGCAAAGCATAGATTTTTCTTCTAATTTACAATTATTTTACAACATTTTGCTGTAGTAGTCAATCATTCCAGAGAATTATATAACAATTTTGTTAAAAGTGTACATTTCAGACAATATAATTATACAAAATGGCGAATTGGCATATTATAGAATTTTTATGGGATTTTCAAAAATTTTTTGTATATTTGTTTGAATAACTATTGAAAAAATATTCAAAAAATAGTAGAATGTATGTAGGTATGCTAAAGTGCACAGGATGTGATCGTTTTTTAGGGATCTGATAATAAAGGTATGGAATGATACACCAAAGGGCATTATTGTATCATTAAAAAATACTGTTAGAATTCTCTGAAAAAAACGGATAGTTGTGTAATGCTCCCTATAAACCGGAATGAAAAAAGGTGAACAGCATGGAAAGATATTTATTCCCACAACAAGAACGAAAAATAATAGAAGGTCTGCATCTGCCGGTAGCAGTTTATCAGTTTGTAGAAAAAAAAGTCGTCACACTAATATTATCTGATGGATTTTGCAAGCTGTTCGGCTATGAGGACCGAGCCAAGGCTTACTACGATATGGATCACGATATGTATAAGGACGCCCATCCTGACGATGTAGCAAGAATAGCCAATGCTGCGTTCAGCTTTGCGACTGACAAAAATGGCGTATATGATGTCGTGTACCGCACGAGGAAGAAGAATTCCGATGAATATACTATAGTCCACGCAAAGGGCAGCCACTTTTTTACGGATACAGGAGTGCGTCTTGCACAGGTCTGGTACACGGATGAGGGTATTTATTCAGATGATCTTGTGGATCAGGATCTTGGTCTTGCAAGATATTTCAGTAATGCTATCCGTGAGGCATCTCTTCTGAAATCAAGCCAGTTCGACTACCTCACCGGTCTGCCGAATATGACATACTTCTTTGAACTTGCTGAGATAGGCAGAGATAAAATCATGCAATGCGGCGGCGATCCTGCATTGCTGTTTATAGACCTCAGCGGAATGAAATTCTTTAATTCCAAACATGGATTTTCTGAGGGTGATAATCTGCTGAGAAAATTCGCAAAGCTGCTGATCAGCTATTTCAATAGTGAAAATTGCTGTCATATAAGCGGCGACCATTTTGCGGTATATGTCTGTTCAAAAGGACTTGAGGAAAAGCTGAGAAAACTCTTCAAAGAATTTGAGAAAATGAACGGCACAGATTCATTGCCGGTAAGAGTCGGCATATTCAAGTCATCGTGTGAAGAGATACCCATAAGCGTTGCCTGCGACAGAGCAAAAATAGCCTGTGATGCGATACGCAATACTTATGAATCAAGCTTTAACTACTATGATACTAACCTCCGTGATGAAGCAGAACGCCGTCAGTATGTGCTGATGAATATTGATAAGGCGATAGAGAACGGATGGATAAAGGTGTATTATCAGCCGATCGTGCGTTCAGTCAATGGAAAGATATGTGATGAAGAGGCTCTTGCAAGATGGATAGACCCCGAAAAGGGCTTTCTTTCACCTGCATACTTCATACCGCCGCTTGAGGAATCCGGTCAGATATACAAGCTCGATATCTGTATGCTTGAACAGGTCCTTGAGAAGATGAATAAACAGAAATCTGAAGGATCTGTGATCGTACCACATTCAATAAATATTTCAAGATCTGACTTTGAAGCCTGTGATATCGTTGAAGAAGTGCGTAAAAGAGTTGACGCCGCCGGAATAGGTCATGACAAGATAACAATAGAGGTAACTGAAAGTGCTGTCGGCAGTAATTTCGACTTCATGAAGGATCAGATACTGCGCTTTCAGGCTCTTGGGTTCCCGGTATGGATGGATGACTTCGGAAGCGGATATTCGTCAATGGATGTGCTTTCGAGTATAAATTTCAATCTTCTGAAATTTGATATGGTATTCATGCGGAAATTCAATATTGAGGAAAGCCGTAAGGTAATACTGACAGAGCTTATGCGTATGGCAACTTCACTTGGAGTGGATACCGTATGTGAGGGCGTTGAAACTGAGGAACAGGTACGATTCCTTCAGGAGATAGGCTGTTCAAAGCTGCAGGGATTCTATTTTTCAAAACCATTGCCATATGAGGTTTTAAGAGAAGAATATGAAACAGGGAAAAAATTAGGATATGAAAATCCGGCAGAATGTGATTATTATGATGCAATGGGAAGGGTCAATCTGTATGACCTGACAATGGTAGTAAATTCCGATGATAAGAGCTTCAATAACTTTTTCAATACGATACCTATGGGTATTATTGAGAGGAAAGGCGATGGAGTCCGTTTTGTACGCAGCAATCCTTCCTACAGGAAGTTTATGAGGCGTTATTTCGGAGTGGATATCATGAAGCTGGACACTGGGTTCAGTGAGGACTACACACCGACGGGCACAAATTTTATGGCTTTTGTGAGCAAATGCTGTGAGAACAGTGCGAGGATGGTATATGATGAACAGATGCCGGATGGCTCGATAGTACATTCACTGGCAAGGAAGGTCGCATTTGATGAGGTATCCGGAAGAACAGCCGTTGCGGTTGCTGTGCTTTCGATAACGGAGCCGAGTGAGGGTACTACCTATGCTGCGATCGCAAGAGCGCTTGCATCGAATTACTATAATATTTACTATGTGAATATGGAAACGGAAAATTACATCGAATACAGTACACAGGAGGGTATAGGTGATATTGCGGCCGAAAGACATGGAGAGAAGTTCTTTGAAGCCGCAAAACGGGATACACTTGTTCGTATATACGAAGATGACAGGGAGCGTTTCCTTGCAGATTTCACAAAGGAGAATATCCTGCGTGAGCTTGACGAGAGTGGCGTATATATGGATACATACCGGGTCATAGATACCGGAGAGCCTGTGTATGTAAATATGAAGATAACAAGGATGATGCCAGGCAGCAATCAGGTCATCATTGGTATCAGTGTGATAGATTCAATGATGAAGAAGCATGAGGCTGATGCGATCATACAAAGAGAGGAAACAGCGTATGCAAGAGTAATGGCGCTTTCAGGAGGATATCTGGGCTTGTACACAGTTGATCTGGCAACCGGCAATTATATTGAGTATAGTGTGTCCGGAGATCTGAATGAAAGCGGTCTGACAAGGACTGGTGAGGATTTCTTTTATAATGCGGCAGTATTTGGAGAGAAGATAGTTTATCCGGAGGATCTGGAGTTGTTTCTGTCAAGGTTCACAAAGGACAGTGTTCTTAAAGAAATAGAGGAAAAGGGTGATTTCCAGCTTAAATACCGGATAATCAGAGATGGTGAGCCAAAACGGATAATCCTGAAGGCCGTAGCGCTGCATGAATCAGGAAAAGATAAGCTGATAGTCGGCGCAAGACTCTGGAAGGAAAGGTAAGTCGGCGGTATTTTTATCAAAGGAGTATCAGTATATAAATGGAAGAAAAAATACGGAAAGCAACATTGATGCAGATGCAGGTTAGCTTGCCGAATAAGATCATAATTTCAGCGGCAGTTATGGCTGTACTCATTTCAGTCGTATATTTTGTTAATATACCGAATCCGAATATGGTGCTTATTGCGGGGCTGGTTTTTTGTTCGGCACTGTTTGGCTATGGAGGAGGAGTTGTTTCCGCTGTAATAATGCTTTTCTATACCTTGTACTTCTTTTCAACTGATAACAGCTTTGTGAATTTTACAGACGAAAATATCAGAAAAGTCATAGTTTCACTTGTAGGGATAATGGCTGATATGATATTCGTATGTCAGCTTAAAAAAGCTGAGGTCGAGGCATTCAGGGAGGTTGAGGTTCTTACTCAGGAACTTAAAAAGGAAAACGAGTATTTACAGAGCATATCAATTACGGATGCTCTGACAGGTATAAGGAACCGTCTTGCGCTCCGTCAGGATTACGATTCATATGCCGGCAGGGAAGTAACGGTAATGATGCTTGATCTTGACAAATTCAAGATGATAAATGATACCTATGGTCATAAGGAGGGCGACCGCATACTGAAAGAAACTGCGGATATTCTTGCTGATACTTTCGGAATGGAACATTGCTACCGTTATGGCGGAGATGAATTTATTGTAATACTTCCTGATGAAGACGAAGCTGTTTTTCGTAAAAAAGTAAATGAGATGATGAGCAGAAGACCGGAGATAGATGCAGATGGGAAAAAGGAAATGGCAGATTTTTCCGTAGGATATGTACATGAGAAGCTGAGTGACAATGACAGGCTGAGAAAGCTGTTTTCCACAGCGGACGAAAAGATGTATGAAATAAAAACGGGCAAGAGAAAAAACGATATATAAAAAAACGGACGCTGCACAGTTCATAAGCTGTTGCAGCGTCCTGAGTTTTTTTCTATTTCAGTGAATCAAGCTTTTTCTGGAGATCTATCATATGATTACGGCAGGCAGTGATCTCACCGGTATATTTGTTGAACCATTCAACATCTCTTTCATCCGGAGTTTCCTGAAGCAGCACCGCCTGTACCAGTGCTGACTGCGACCTTGAACGCTTACGCTCGATCTCGTCGATCGTCTGGCGGCAGATTTTGATCTCTTTTCTCAGTTTGAGCTTTTTAAAAAAGTTAGCCATAGCAAATCACTCAAAATCCTTTCTTGTCTATGGAGGCCACTACCTCCGCTGCTTCTTCAAATCCTTTATCGAGATTTTCACCGATATCCTTTATTGCCGTTTTCATAGCTTCAAGACGAGTTTTATCCTGCATTTGTTCCGGATATTTCATAAGGCAGGTCTGAAGCTCATTAAAGCTGCGTTTTTGTTCTTCTGTCAGACCCGTCATCAGGAAAGCGAAGCTGTTAGCGCTGCTGATATCCGAAAGTATCCTACGGTACCTCAGCGGAAAGTCGCCTTCCGCATTAAGGTAGGAGTCGATGGAGGTAGATGCCTGAGTCAGATAGGAATTGAACTGTGTACGGTAGGTCTCCTGTACTCTGTTGGTTTCATCTACATACAGACCAATGAATATCAGCAGTGCAAGAAGGGTCAGCGAAAACAGCACAATAGCCCGTATCATTCGTCTTTTCATCAATTCTTCCTGTGTCATGTATCATCCACCTCTTCTCCGATCCATTCGATCTCATGTTCAGGCTCCGTTTTTTCGGGATCTCTTTCTATCCACAATACCTCGCCGTATTTCCACGGATCATAGTCTTCATCTTTATCCTCCGGCTGTTTTACAACCTCCTCCGGTTCAGAAGGTTCATTTTCCGGCGGCGGTTCACCGCTTCCGGCATCCGGGTCATAGCCTTCCTCTTCGAGCCGTTTCTTTTCCGCATCTATAGCCTCACGCATACGGCGCTTATAGTCCTCTATAGCCTCTCGTTCAGCTTTTTCTCTGTCCTCTTCTGTTTCCTCATGGATATTTTTACCTATTTTTATAACAGTAGTAAGCTCATATATGGAAACAAGAGTAAGCGGTATCAGCACGATAAGCATAAACAGCTTGCTTGTATCGGCAAAGGAGCCGAGCCACATATAGAATACGGATTTTCTTACATACACACCCATTATCATTTCTGATCTTACAGCGGTAGTATCGGTAACGGGGTTTGCATCTCCGATAGTAGTGAATGTACCGTCACTATTCAGAGAAGCGACGCGGTGTGTTACAAGCATACCATTTATTTCCGGATCCTCCGAATAGAATGATATGATATCATCGACTCTGATTGTATCCGGGTCACGCCTTTGCACTATTATATAATCGCCGACATGGAGGGTAGGCTCCATACTGCCCGTTTCAACACGGAGAACGCTGTAGCCGAAGATATCAACAGGCTTTCCGGTTGCAGTACAAATGGTAACATATATTGAGAAGCATACGGCAGCTGCAAGCAGTACCATAAGAATTATTCCGCCAAGCTGTTTAAAGAATTTCCTGTCGGATTCATCGAACTCATTGCGCCAGGTCTTTATTCTTTCAATTTCACCGGTAAACCAGCGGCGTATATGCTCGAATACGCTTACATGATATTCCTTGTAGAGCGCATTCATTTCCTTCTGCACAGCGAGCTGCTGTTCCGGAGTGAGCTTTGACTTATACTCAGGTCTTGGCTTATTCTTCATAGCGAGCTTACGCTTGCGCTGGAACTTACGGTCAGCTATCTTACGGAGAGTACGATACTTGAAGGTCTGAGCATACTTTTTGTAGTAAGCCTCCATCTGATCGTGCTTTGCCTTTTCCTGTTTCTGTGCCTCCTTCTTATCAATGAGCATCTGACGGCGCTCCTTGTAATCCGGACGGTCGGTATCCTTTGGAATTATGCCGAATACCATGACGAGTATATGTCTTATCAGGCGGACAAGCACCCAATATGGATTCTTAGTATATTCTCTGCGTATTTCTTCAAAGGGTTTACTTTCAAAATACTGTCTTTCAGCCTTAAGACGCTGAGCTCTTTCAGTCTCAGCTCTTTCCTTTTCACGCTGCTGCTGTTCCCGTTTGACTCTTGCAGCGATCTCTGCAGGAGTTTCCTCCCTTTTTTCCTCTTGTAGAGGTTCTTCCTCTTTTTGGATATCCGAGCCTTCGGC
>CACZSM010000091.1 GCA_902783815.1 uncultured Ruminococcus sp. | reverse complement strand
TGCCGAAAACATCCAATGTCACGGAACGATTCCCGTATATATGCTGCAAGTCATACTGTGTTTCTTCCTTTGTCAGTATCAGATCGGGCTTAGACAGGATTATCCTCAGCATAAACTGAGCAAGCTCTAAGTCATTTCTGAACAGCTCACGCATAAAGGTGTCATCAAGAGGACGCAGCTTTGCGAGTGCTTCAAGGTCTTTCTGATGCTGTTCCTCCGGTGTCAGCGGATACTTTATATCAGCCATCGGCGATCCCTCCACTGTTGTTTGTTTCCTTACAATAATTATATCATATACAGCAAAAAAATCAAGCTAATTCTGAGGATAAATATTGTTATGCGCGACCGCACTAGGCACGCTGGCGGAGATAAAGTTTTTCTTTTAATTTCGGGTCAAATGTGGTATAATGTCAGTAATGTAACAGGCTGACCACACTGAAATGGCTGCCTGGTATTATCTGACAGGAGGTTCTTCATAATGGAAAATTACAAAAAGGAATTTATTGAGTTTATGGTTGACTGCCAGGTTCTTAAATTCGGTGACTTCGTTACAAAAAGCGGCAGAAAAACTCCGTTTTTTGTAAATACCGGATTCTACCGTACAGGCGCTCAGCTGCGCAGACTCGGCGGATACTATGCAGAGGCTATACAGCAGAAATTCGGAACAGACTTTGATGTGCTTTTCGGTCCTGCATATAAGGGCATACCATTGTCTGTTGCTGCTGCAATTGCAATAAGTGAAAAGTACGGCGCAGATATCCGTTACTGTTCAAACCGCAAGGAGATAAAGGATCACGGCGATAAGGGCATACTCCTTGGAAGTCCTATATCAGACGGCGACAGGATAGTTATTATCGAGGATGTTACCACAGCGGGTACATCTATTGAGGAGACTTTGCCGATAATCAAAGCTCAGGGAGATGTAGAAACTCTCGGACTTGTAGTATCTGTAGATAGGATGGAAAGAGGACAGGGCAAAAAGAGCGCTCTTCATGAGATCGAGGAAAAATACGGTCTGAAAACAACTGCTATTGTGACAATGGCAGAGGTAGTCGAGCATCTTTATAATAAGGAAAACAAAGGCAAGGTAGTAATTGATGATAAGCTGAAGGCTGCGATAGACGCTTATTATGAACAGTATGGCGCAGAGGAATGATATAAGTTTTTCAGAGGTTCACATAAGTATAATACAGCACAAAGAAAGCCCCCTCCGTAAAAGAAGCGGAGGGGGTCAAATTTTTTTGCAGGCAGCTGTGAAACCGAAATTTCAGCAGGTAATGTTTTGAAGTTACTTTTGTATAAGTTTGTAAATCAGCTTTCTTATCAGGTCTATCGGAATGATAAGGAAAGCAAGCAGCGCTGCAATAAGCCATGATTGTACGCTAAGAGCTTTAACACTGAGGAATTCTCCGCCGAAGTTTATGAAAACAAACTGCATCAGAAGAATTACAGCCATAACTATAATAAAGTTCTTGTTTTTTGACAGATCATGCAGGAGGTTAAGCCTTGTTGTACGGGCATTGAAGCCATTGAATGCTATTGCCATCATGAACGAAGCAAATACTGCTGATTTAAGGTATGTTATATCCATTCCGCCGAGATCTCTCTGAGGTGAAGTAAAGAGATTTGAAACCGGTTGTATAAAGAGTATTGCAAGGCACATAAGGGTTATATACAATGCAGATACAACGAATTGTCCGAACATTTCCTTGCTTATAATATTTTCTCGTCTTGAAACGGGTTTTTCCTTCATATAGTCATGGAGAGCAGGTTCACTGCCAAATGCTATAGCTGCAAGCGTATCCATTGCAAGGTTTACCATAAGAAGCTGTATTACCGTAAGTATTACACTGTAATCCTGACCGCTGCCGATAAGAGGGCCGAGGAAACATATAAGCACTGCCGCTACATTGACTGTAAGCTGGAAAATGAGGAACTTGCGTATACTTTTGAACATTGTGCGTCCGTACAGGATAGCCTTTTCTATTGACAGGAAGTTATCATCAAGTATTGTGATATCTCCGGCTGCCTTTGCAACCTCTGTGCCGCTGCCCATAGCAAATCCGACATCAGCCTTTTTGAGTGCCGGGGAATCGTTTACTCCGTCTCCAGTCATGCCGACAACAAGATCCATCTCCTGTGCAATACGGACAAGTCTGCTTTTGTCTGATGGGAGTGCTCTTGCAACGACTCTGAGTCTTGGCAGAAGATTTTTTATCTCCTCATCATTAAGATCGGCAAGCTCTGCGGAGGTCAGGGCAACATCCATATCGGAGGATATAAGTCCTGATTCCTTTGCAATGGCGACGGCTGTTTCACGGCGGTCGCCGGTTATCATTACTACCTGTACGCCGGCTGACTGTACCTCTTTTATTGCCTTTTCTGCCTCTGGTCTGACATTATCGCGTATGCTGAGTACGCACACAAGAGTAAGAGTATCGTCTGCCTCTTTACCGTCAGCCCTGGCTACTGCAAGCATACGCATTGCTCTGCCTGCCTGATTATTTATAAATGCTGTAATATTGCTCTTTTCTGTAAGCTCTGCTTTATTTCCGTTTTCGTCAATATAGTGAGTACAGCGGTTTATTATCTTTTCCGGTGCGCCTTTTATGTATGTGAAGTTTTCGCCGTCAATGTCAACAGTGACTGTTGAATACTTCTTCTCAGAGTCAAAAGCGCGGAATTCGATTATTTTGTATTTTGCAAGTCCATCAACTGCATTATTCTTCATAAGGTAGGAAAGCAATGCTCTGTCGGTGCTGTTTCCACCGATTATTTGTCCGTCAGATGCAAATGCTGAATTATTCAGACCTAAGCCTATTATGATCTCATTTTTAAGTCCGCTTCCGATCTCATCAAATGTTTTTGCAGATCTGCAGCTGCCGTCCGTTACCTCTGCTACTGAGAGTTTACCCTCTGTTATAGTTCCCGTCTTATCCGTAAAAAGGAGACTCAGGCTTCCGGCAGTTTCCAGACCATTGATATTATGCACAAGAACATTATCCTTCGCCATTTTCATGCTCTGCATCGAAAGCAGTACGGATGTCAGCATTGGCAGACCTTCCGGAACAGCGCATACAATAACTGTTATTGCGACTGTGAAGGCATCAATTATCATAGAGATCCATTCAGCTGCATCACCTGGCATATCTCCGGAGAATAATCTCTTTGCAGTGATAGCAACAACAATAAGCAATGCGCCCACATAGCCGAAAACAGATATTTGTTTTGCCAGTTTTGCGAGTTTGAACTGGAGAGGAGTTATCCGCTTATCCTCCTGTACTTCAATGGCAAGCTGACCGAATATAGTTTCATCTCCGACGGTATATACCTTCATATATGCTTCTCCGGAGCATATAACTGTACCTCTATAGACATAACACTTGTTAAGAAGGTCTTTTACATCATATTCCTCGCCGTCTGCAACAGTTTTTTCTGCTTCCTCTGTTTCTCCGTTCAGTACAGCCTGATCGACAGATACCTGTCCTTCAACAATTTCTCCGTCCGCAGGAATTTTATCACCTGCCTGTAGGAATATTATATCTCCGACAACGACATCGCTTATATGTATCTCCGTAAGTTTACCATTACGGATTACCTTTGTCATTTCCTTAGCTTCTTCTTCCGCTTTAAGGGCAGATGCCTTGCCTTCCTGTTTATACTGACTGAAAGATGATACGCCGTCTGCGATTAGTATTGCGATAAGCACGCCGACAGGCTCATACCATTCTGCTTTTCCGAAAAATACCAGTACAAGTTGTACTGCAAGCGCGATAAGCAGAATGACTATCATCGGGTCAGTAAATCCAAGTAGTATTTTTTTCCATAATGGATCAGGAGGTAGCTGTGTGAGGGAGTTTGTGCCATGTTTTTTACGGCTTTCCTCGATTTCTGAATTAGACAGTCCGTTGAATTTCATAAAAAGCAGCCTTCCATTTCTCTATAGATTTATTAATACCAATTATAAAGTTTTTATCTCTATTTGTCAAGGCGCTTCGCCGGTGCGTGACCGCACTGGACAATTTCGCGGCGCAGTGCCTGCGCTCTCATTGTTTCTCCAACGGTGCTTCTAAAACTCAACTAAAGTTATTGACATACATAATTTTTTCCGTGTCAGGTAATTTCTCCATGTCAGCAGAGCTGACGATGGTGCTGCGCACACAGCGCATCTTCGATGCCGGGTAAGTTATTATTGCCACTTTCTATGGATAAGCTATATACTTATTGAACCAAATATTATTATCTATTAACTATTCTCTATTCGTTATTCTCTCTTTCCGGTGCGTAACCGCACTGGACAATGTTTCTCCTACGCGGCTTCCAAAACTCGATTGTAGTCAATAACATACATAATAGTCAAAGTGTCAGGTCATTTCTCCATGTCAGCAAAGCTGACGATGGTGCTGCGCAC
>CACZSM010000090.1 GCA_902783815.1 uncultured Ruminococcus sp. | reverse complement strand
CAGTGCTTGACAGAAATGGTCTGCGTCCTTCAAGGTACTATATCACAGATGACGGCAACCTGATACTATCCTCAGAGGTAGGCGCACTTCCGATACCTGCCGGAAAGATAGTAAAAAAGGAAAGACTGCATCCGGGCAAAATGCTCCTTGTAGATACGGTAAAGGGCAGAGTCATTGACGATGATGAGCTTAAGGAATATTACGCATCCCGTCAGCCATACGGAGAATGGCTGGACAGCTGTCTTGTAAAGCTGAAATACCTTAAAATACCGAATGTAAAGGTAGAAGAACACCACGGAGAGGCTAAAAAAAGACTGCAAAAGGCATTCGGATATACCTATGAGGAGATAATGAAGGAGATACTGCCAATGGCACAGAACGGCAGTGAACCTATTACATCTATGGGTACTGATACTCCTATAGCTGTGCTTTCAAAGCAGCCTCAGCCTTTGTTCAATTACTTCAAACAGCTTTTCGCACAGGTAACAAATCCTCCGATAGACGCTATACGCGAGGAAATAGTAACCTCTACTACAGTATATATAGGCGAAGACGGAAATATTCTTGAAGAACGCCCCGAAAACTGCAAGGTAATAAAGGTGCATAACCCTATACTTACTTCAACAGATATACTGAAACTTAAAAATATGAAGGTCAGCGGATTCAAGGTCGCTGTTATACCTATACTTTACTATAAGAAGACCCGTCTTGCAAAGGCAATAAACAGGCTCTATCTTGAAGCCGACAAAGCGTATAATGACGGCGCAAATATACTCATTCTCTCCGACAGAGGTGTTGATGAGAACCATCTTGCAATACCGTCACTTCTTGCGGTATCTGCTCTGCACAGACACCTTGTTGTGACAAAGCGCAGGACATCCCTTGCAGTTATCCTTGAAAGCGGCGAGCCAAGAACAGTACATCATTTTGCAACTCTTCTGGGCTACGGTGCAAGTGCTGTAAACCCCTATCTTGCACAGGAAACAATACATGAGCTTATCCATGAGGGCATACTCGACAAGGACTACTATGCCGCTGTTGACGATTATAATAATGCTATACTTCATGGTATAGTAAAAATAGCTTCAAAAATGGGTATATCCACAATACAGTCATATCAGGGTTCACAGATATTTGAAGCTCTCGGAATAGGCAAGGATGTAATTGACGAATACTTCACCGGTACAGTAAGCCGTATCGGAGGAATAAGCCTCAAGGATATAGAGGAAAATGCGGACAGACTGCATACGGCAGCATTTGACCCCCTCAGCCTTGAAACAAATACGGAAATATCATCAAGAGGAGAACATAAATTCCGCAGCGGCAGAGAGGAACATCTTTATAATCCTCAGACTATCCATACCCTGCAAATGGCTGCAAGAACAGGCAATTATGAGCTTTTCAAGTCATATACGAAGATGATAACCGAGGAAATGGGAACTATGAATATCAGAGGACTTATTGATCTCCGATATGCAGATGAGCCTGTTCCGATAGATGAAGTCGAAAGCGTAGAATCCATCGTAAGAAGATTCAAGACCGGAGCAATGTCCTATGGTTCGATATCAGAGGAAGCTCATGAGGCTCTTGCTCTTGCAATGAATATGCTTCACGGAAAATCCAATTCCGGTGAGGGCGGCGAAAGCGATGAAAGACTGCTTACAAAAGGTACTGCTGAAAACCGCTGCTCAGCAATAAAACAGGTTGCATCCGGACGCTTCGGCGTGACTTCAAAATACCTTAACAGCGCAGACGAAATTCAGATAAAAATGGCGCAGGGCGCTAAACCCGGCGAGGGCGGACATCTTCCGGGCGGAAAAGTCTATCCGTGGATAGCAAAAACCCGTCACTCTACCCCGGGAGTATCGCTTATCTCACCGCCGCCGCATCACGATATATATTCAATTGAGGATCTTGCTCAGCTTATATATGATCTTAAAAATGCTAATAAGGATGCAAGAATATCTGTAAAGCTTGTATCTGAATGTGGCGTCGGAACAGTAGCAGCAGGCGTTGCAAAGGCTGGCGCAGGCGTTAT
>CACZSM010000089.1 GCA_902783815.1 uncultured Ruminococcus sp. | reverse complement strand
TCTTACAATTGAATATTCCGCCCGGTTGCAGGGGCGTAGAGTTCCGCAACAGTTACCGTCAGAGGCTGAATACTGACGGGCGACTTGTAAAAGCTCCGCAAAAACTTCCTTTTGTGATGATCTGCTCTTTCTGTTTTCTCTGCTTTGCAGGACAAATTTTTAAAATATGTGTTATGTGATTGGAGGAATTTTTTATGAAGTATAGTATCATTGATAAGGTCAACAATGCTTTAGCTTTGTCATTAAATAAAGACGAGCGATCTTATGATTATTCATGGAACGCAAACAGTGTGACAGAGCGATTTATACAGGTGTCGAACCAACTGTCAGAGGAAGAATATCTCGGCTGGCAGCTGTGCTTTGACGAGGACGGAAATTATCATTGCTCCACTTTCTCTAAAGAAGGAGTAAAGATAACGAAAGAGGATATAGAATGGATCTTTTATGATTACGCGGAAGTCAGCGTATCTGATAAGGACTTTTTTACGGATAAGTTTCACGGTTCAGGAAAACTGTATTATCTTTCAGGTCCATCTGCTCCGAAGAGAAAAATACAAAAGAGGCTTTTGAAGGAGCAGGTAGATTATTTCAAAGATGTATTATCTACACTAAAGGAGTTCCACGCTGCTGTACGAATAATCGTATCAGCCGAAGGATCGGGAAAAGGACTCATACTTTTCAGTCTTCCGGAGAAAATGACACTCAGGATGAAAACTATGCTTTCCTTCGCCTTTACAGATACTACTCCTGTAGAAGCGGATAATGAGGCGTTATTTTCCGACTCAGCTATGGTAAGTTCAGATCAGATCTCAATAGGATTGTATGGACTGTTGGAAGCTCTTTGTTATGAACGACCTGTAGAAAAACCGACAGAAGAATTCGATATCGATGAGTACATATCAGACGAAGAGGATTATATTGATGATTATTCGGATGATATTCCGGAGACCGGAAGCACAAGCAGCACTATTGATGATTCGTCTTCTATTGATGAACTGGAGCTTAGTGTGCGTTCGTTTAATTGTCTTAAAAGAGCAGGTATTAATACGGTAGGAGAATTAAGGTCAATGACACATGAAGAACTGGAAGGTGTCCGTAATCTTGGTCGGAAATGCGTAGCAGAAATTATCACAAAGCTTGAAGAGTATAAGCCGGTTTGTTCTTCGGTCACAAAGACGACTCCGAAATACATGGAGATGCTTGATGAACTGATCGGTCTTAAGAATGTGAAGGAGCAAGTCGGCAAGCTTGTGGCTCTTGCAAAGATGAAGCAGGATATAGCTTCTACAAACCGCAGTGCAATTCCGATCGTACTGAATATGGAGTTTGTGGGCAATCCCGGTACAGCCAAGACAACTGTCGCCAGAATCCTTGCCGGACTGCTTTATGAGAACGGACTGCTGAAAAGCAGTGAGATAGTAGAAGTCGGTCGGTCTGATCTTATAGCAAGGTATGTGGGACAGACTGCAGATAAGGTCAAAACTGTTTTCCGTAAAGCAAAAGGTAAGCTCTTGTTTATAGATGAGGCGTATTCTCTTGTTGAGAACATACGCGGAGAATTCGGAGATGAAGCAATTAATACCATTGTTCAGGAGATGGAAAACAACAGAGATGATACGATCGTCATTTTTGCCGGCTATCCGGATGAAATGCAGGAATTCTTTTCAAGGAATCCCGGATTAAGATCGCGTGTTCCGTTTTCGATCAGCTTCTGCGATTATACATCCGAAGAAATGATCAGAATATCCGAGTCGGAAGCAAGGAAAAGGGGCTTTTCGATCTCCTCCGGAGCAAAGAATAAGATCGCTTCTATCTGCGAAAGATATTCCGGTTCGACAGATGCCGGCAACGGCAGATTTTGCCGCAACCTGGTTGAGGGTGCCATTCTCAACTATGCTTCAAGGGTATATGGAATAGCGAATGTGACCGTTTGCAAAGATTTTACGCTGATCGAGGATGATTTTTCAGTGCCTGATACATTCAGTTCTTCCGACTCAAAAGCGCCCATCGGATTCCGGATCTGAATTATACACTGAAAGATCCATCATAACAACAGCTTATTTCTGTATTATACCGCACTTTGTAATAATTCCCCGTCCGTCCTATTTGTATTTATTACATTGAAGTTCCGGAATTTTCTGCGAAGCCTTGTCGTTGCATTTCAGAGAACCTCTTTATTTGATTTATGCGTATTAATGTACAATTATCATGTACAGTAAAAAGGCGGTGCAAAAAAACTGATGCACCGCTTATTATTATGTTGAGCATTATACAGACACTTTCCAATATTTTATTTCTGCCGTTTGACTTCTTCGGTAAGGTTTAGTATAATAAACTTAATTGAGGAGCATCGGAGCTTTTTTTTGCTAAATTTAGCGGAATGTTAAAGGTTGACGGATGTTATTGCGATGAAGGATTTATGAGTAAAAGCGTTTTATTACATGACTGCGGCATATAACGATGATGTTACTGTCAATGTAATTAATTTGCATGAGATTGCACGGACAAACAGGGGAGATAAGGCGTGTTGTATCTGTAAGCTAAGAAAAACTCATGAGAATATTGAAAAGAATTTACTCTTGCCAATGAATCATTAATGAAGAAGATCGGCTATTTTGTTACAGTTTCGGGATGCAGATGTATATATGTTTCTTTGGTGCATATTTTGCGTAAAACATAGAAAGCTCTGCTTGATAAACTCAAAAATCTGATTTGTAAAATCATAAAACGGAGGTAATTATTATGTTAGGAAATTTCAGTTATCACAACCCAACAAAGCTCTATTTCGGAGAGGATTCACTCAGCTCACTCAGGGACGAACTGAAAAACTACGGACAGAATATTCTGTTCGTTTACGGCGGCGGTTCTATAAAAAAGAACGGTCTGTATGATGAAATAATCGCTATTCTCAAGGAGTGCGGAAAGAATGTCGCAGAGGTTGCAGGCGTTATGCCTAATCCGACTTCTGATAAGCTGAATGAGGGAGTAGCAATCGCCCGTGAAAACAACTCGGACTTTATACTTGCGGTCGGCGGAGGTTCTGTATGCGACTATTCAAAGGCGGTTTCCGTTTCAGTTCACTGTAATGATGACCCGTGGGAGAAGTATTTTATACGCTTTGAAGAACCCGATTGCAGTATAATTCCCGTGGGATGCGTTCTGACAATGGCAGGAACAGGCTCGGAGATGAACGGCGGCTCTGTAATTACAAACCACCATACAAAGCAGAAAATAGGTCATGTGTTCGGTGATGATGTAATGCCGAAGTTCTCTAT
>CACZSM010000088.1 GCA_902783815.1 uncultured Ruminococcus sp. | reverse complement strand
GGGTATATATGTCAAGGGAGTAGTCAACAGTAATGCTGATCTTTCATTCGCTCCTGAGCTTGGCAGCTTTATGACCTGTATGGACGGCAGATATGTTATTACAAAAAATACAAAAGAAGAAAGTGGCGTAAAAAATACATTATACAGGATCTATGACTCAGTTATGAAGAAAAGTGAGTCATATAACTGTAATTGTTATATAAGCGGAAATACGCTTGTGCTTTATTGACGATCAGGAGGAGAATGTCGATGAAAAGGTCAGCTATCATTGTGGTGCTAATGCTTTTATCGGCATTTTTTTCTGCCTGCTCGGAAAAAGATACTGATACTGTAAGTGAAGTTGTGAATTCTGATGCAGAGTCATCTGTTGTTTCCAGGGAAGCGTCTGAAAAAGCAAGGGATATCCGTACAATGTCATCATCACTGAAATTTCCGCTTGGAGTGGAGCAGTGGGGGAGTGTATCAAAGTATTCAACGGCTGAACAGAAGTATTATGTCGTTCCGATGCGTCTGACGGCTGTAAGCAGGGGAAATAAGGCTGATGAAATTATAAAAACGGCTTGTGACGGAAGTGACTGGTTCACATTCAGCAAAGCTGAGGTTGGTTTTGAATGGGTAGCAGCGGAATATGAGATTTCACTCGACTCTTTTCCGGTCGATACAAACGGTGCTGATGCAGAAGTAACATCATTTGTCACCACTGTGGACGGAGAGTATATTGGTGATAAAGGGGCTGTTACCGTTGTTCTTACAGACGGTCAGTATTATTATGAGGGTATTCAGAATGGTGTAATTGCATGGCAGGTACCTTCGGAGTGTGCGGATATGGTGCTTTCTGCCGGAGAGTATGGTGAGGAACAGGCGTTTTTTAAAGTACAGGTGAGCTGACTATGATTAATTTACTCAAAAAGAAAACAAGTGAACCCGTCAAAACAGATGAAATACCTGACAGGATCTGCAAAAGACTTCATCTTGTGTATTTTACAGTGAAGTGGATCATTATAGGATTTCTGCTGCTGCTTGTGATCGGTGCTATACATAAGGTGATAGGGCTTGTACTGGGAGTAAATGACATCCGTGAGGTTGCATTAGATAATGGTATAGTAAGGCATGAATACTGCGGAACATTTTTTGTTGAATTAAACCGTGAAAACAGCTTTGCATCGGAGGAAGCATATAATGCGTATATTGAACGGACAAATGCACAGTCATCGTCAGGTGAAATGCCTTCCGCTTTTGAGATAGCCGTCAGAACAGCTGGTGGAGTAATGCTTATCCTGCTTGCTGTTCTTCATTTTACGGGGAAAAGAAAAGGCATACTGAAAAAAAGGATTGTTATGCTGTCGGGAATCTTTATAGGTTCCGCTATGACATTTTTTGACATAGAGGGCGGAGCATCATTAATGCTTTTTCTGCTTTTGCTGCTTGCTCTGAGAAGCGGTGAAAAGAAAACTATTTTCAGTGACTGTGCATCTGAGTATTTCATTTATTGCGGTATTTTGTGGTTTGTGGGCAATATTGCAGTTCAGGTAAAGATTTTCTTGAATACGGCACAGCGAGGCGATGGTATGACCGGAGTATTCTCGCAACCTCAGTATTATTTACAGCTGTATAATATAGCTGTTGTTCCTGTGCTTATTTTTTTCACAGGACTTATGCTCAGCAGACATGAGCATCAACTGAAAAAAATGGATACAGGCTTTAATACTAAGCTGCTGAAAATTACTGGAACGGCGCTCTTGATTTGCAGTCTTGGCTTTACGCTGTATCGCATGGGAATACGCAGTTATGAGCTTATCAGAGTAATGTCGGGAGAAGAATACTCTGTGAAGCTGCCTTTTACAGTTATGGATAATCCGTACAACAGGCTTATAGAGCTGCCGTATGGATTGGCAAAGACTCCCCAGGATTATCAGAATACTATTCTTTTCAGATATATTAAGGATTTCCCTGTAGCTGTACTCTCTATGATCGCCGTAGTATTTTTTGTCAGGGTTATCTTCAACTTTGCAAAGGGAGAACTTAATACGGTAAATAACAACAGATATCTTAATATAGCGATGATAGTTCTTTTAGCTGCATCCTTGTGGCTGAATCTTATGGGAATAAAGGAGCTTGATTTTTTCAATAATGGTTTTACGGGCATATTTGGCAAGGTAATATATACAATAGCTCTGCGCTCAATGACAGAGCCGGCATTGTATGCGGTTGTGCTTTGGTTTTTCAAAACCTATATGCAGGCAATCCCCCCGGCGGCGTGCCGGCGCAGTGCCTGCGCTCTCAGTGTTTCTCCTACATAGCTTCTGGAGCTTAATTGTAGTCAGTAACATACAT
>CACZSM010000087.1 GCA_902783815.1 uncultured Ruminococcus sp. | reverse complement strand
TTCCTTGACAAGTAATATTACAAATAAAACTGGCTGTGAAGAACTGACGGCGTTTGTCATTGTATCTTCACAGCCGTTATTTTATCCTTATATTTTGGGAAATCTATTTATTTTTTTGTAACAATGTGGTATAATATTAAATAATTGGTAAAATTTATTCTTTACTGATACATTTATTTATGAAAGTGAGGATGAAATACTATGCTGAAAGATTTTGAACCTAAAAAACATGAGGATAAACAGGCAATCGCAGTCCAGCTGAAAGAACTCAGGGCAAGACTCCTTGCACAGCAGCAGCTTCTTATAAAAGCAAAGCTACCGGTTATCGTGCTGATAGAGGGATGGGCGGCTGCAGGAAAAGGCAGTCTTATCAAGGAGCTTATCAGTGAGATAGACCCTCGTTTCTATCAGACTGTTTCTCCGGTCATAACTCCGGAAAGTGAAGAACGCTACCCGTTTTTGTATCAGTATAATAAAGCGCTGCCGGAAAACGGTAAAATAACTTTTCTTGACTCTGGCTGGATGGAAAGCGTAGTACAGAAATTCCTCAAGCATGAAATTACAAAGGAAGAATACCACCGCAGAATAAGACAGGTAAATGAGTTTGAAAGACAACTGCGGGATGGCGGATATCTTGTACTTAAAATATTCCTCCATATCGAAAAGAAGGAACAGTTCAACAGATTACAGGCACTTGCGGAGGCGCCTGAAACTGAGTGGCGTGTAAACGGGAATGACCTCTGGCAGCATAAGGAGTATAAACGCTTTTTACAGGCTTATGATGAGTTTATGTCAAAAACGAACAGTACAATAAAGTGGCATATACTTGACGGCAGTAAAAGAAAACTTGCAGTTCATGATGCGATGGATCTGCTTGTAATGAAAATAAGTCATGGTCTGGAGAACGGAAGGTTTATCGGAGAGCCGTTTGAGGAGAAATTCCCTCTGATAGAGATGCCTGCGCTCAGTGAGGTAGATCTCTCGCCGACGATTGATGATGAGGAATATAAAAAAGAACTGAAAAAATTGCAGACCCGACTGACGGAACTGCATAATATCATATATCGGAAGAAAATACCAGTCATACTTTGCTATGAGGGCTGGGATGCTGCAGGAAAGGGCGGAAATATAAGAAGAGTCGCATATCCGCTTGATCCTCGTGGATTTGATGTGCATCCGATAGCATCACCGCTGCCGCATGAGCTGAACAGGCATTTTCTGTGGAGGTTCTGGACTCGTCTGCCGAAAACGGGACATATATGTATATTTGACCGTACATGGTACGGAAGAGTAATGGTAGAACGCCTTGAGGGATTCTGTGGAGAGCACGACTGGAAGAGAGCATATAATGAAATAAATGAATTTGAGCGTATGCTGACTGACTGGGGAGCAGTTGTTCTGAAGTTCTGGATACATATAGATCAGGATACACAGCTTGCAAGATTTACAGAAAGACAGAATACTCCTGAAAAGCAGTGGAAGATAACAGACGAGGACTGGCGCAACAGAGAAAAGTGGGATATGTACGAAGTAGCTGTTGATGAGATGCTGGAAAAGACAAGTACACGCAATGCGCCGTGGTATATTATAGAGTCCAATGACAAGAAGTACGCAAGAATAAAGACGCTGAAAATAATAGTCAAAGCGCTTGAAAAGGCTTGTGATAAGCATTTCAAGAAGATGATGGAGTAAAAAATAATCAGGACTGCTGCATTGTAGTGCGGCAGTCCATTATTTTTGAAAGAAAGGCTATTCATCAGAAGGAGCTGAGTTCCCATGCGGAATAGTACCATGCAGGAACAGCAGCAGAATACTGACCGCTTGTTGAAAGATACAGTAGCTTATTGCAGAGTTTTTTATTGCAAAGCTCCTGTTTGCTGAGAATTACTGTAGTGATGACAACATCCCTGTTAAGCGTAAGTTCGCTGCGGTATTTTACTCCGAACGGACGGGAACGGTCGGAAGAGAGGAAATTGACAAGAGAGATATCCTGTTCAGTCATATTAACGCCGAAGCCGGAGCCTCTCAGCCTGTTTGCGACCTCAATAAGAGCTGCCGGATTAGTCTCGAAAAAGCTGTCATAGGAAAATACCATGAAAACAGGAATAGTAAAGCGCACATTGGAGGTTTCCACAGAGCTGCTGCGTATATCCGGCATTTCAGAGTAGATATCATTGTTAAGAGGACGGATCACCGCACCGATACGGATATCTCCGGAGGACATTATCTGTTCGTAATTATCGTAAATAAATTTAAGAGGATCGCCGGAAGCGAGCATACCTTCCATAGCGGTATCGCAGTTAAGTTTATCGAAGTGTTTATTTTTTGAATGTTTGGCAAGGAATTTATTTTTTGTCTGAGGCATATATTCGCGTACGATCCTTGCAAGCTCCTCTGGTGAGACATCCTGATGAACGCATTTTACAGATTTTTTATCAAAGCGGAAAACCGTCATCATCAATATAAAGAAGCCGGAAAATACGAACATACCAGCGGATATCAATATCATAATAAAAATAAGAGGATTTTCCTTAACAACATTATCCGGGTT
>CACZSM010000086.1 GCA_902783815.1 uncultured Ruminococcus sp. | reverse complement strand
TTCCAGAACATCATCAGAGGGAGTTGCAGCACTTAGATCGTTCCTTGAATATGCAGGAGGAAAGGAATTCGGTGAGGATGCCGGATCTGTACGCATAAGGAAGTCAGGCAGCAGCAGTATAGCGGATAAGATATGTACTGTTCTGAGTGAAAACGGCTATAGTGCGGAAAAGCTGGTAGGTCATTCTGAATACAGGATAGATATAGGTGTCATAGATCCGGATGATCCGGAAAAATATATACTTGGAATACTCCTTGACGGTTCGGGCTACGGCAGCTCAAAGACTACAAGAGATCGTGAGATAGCACAGATAAGTGTTCTTGAAGGTCTTGGATGGCATATTATGCGTATATGGACTATGGACTGGTGGGATAATTCCAATAAGGAAATGAATCGTATTCTTGCGGAGCTTGAGAGACTGAAAAATCTCCCGGAAGAACCGGAGGAGGAAGAAGAAACGGTCGAGGAGATCACTGAGGAGGAGACAGTGGCTTCGGATGATGAAAAGATAAGCTCAGCAGCGGCAGTACCTGTGTCTGATAATATAATACAATATAAGCCGGCGGATCTTGAAGTCGGTGATCTTAGCCCGGATCAGCTTCTGCTTGCGGAAAATGAGGAAGAACTTCAGGCAAAGGTAACAAGGACTATATATCTTGAAGCGCCGGTAAGCGAGGAAGTTATCGTAAAGAGGGTACTTCAGAGCTATGGAATAACAACCAGAAGCGGCAGCAAGCAGAATAACAGGATTAGAGAGCTTATCGCAGGAGGCAGCTATACAAAGACTGAGCAGGACGGAAAGCTGTTCTTCTGGAGATACGGACAGGTGCCCGGAAGCTATTATGAGTTCAGATCGAATTCCGGCGACAATAAGAGGGAGCCGAAGGATATAGCTGTTGAAGAAGCTGCAAATGCGCTGTACTATGTGCTTTACGACCAGGTAAGTCTGCCGGAGGGCGATCTCATACGCGAGGCTGAAAAAGTCTTTGGACTTGGCAGAACGGCAGCGGCAGCAGAGCTTTTCAAGGCTGCTGTGGGCTACGCAGAGAATACTGGTAATATCAGCATAGGTGAAGGCAATGTCGTACTGCTGACAGATCAGGGTATGAAAACAGCGGAAAAGATAAATAAATAACAGGAGGCTATGTAAATGAGTAAAGTGAATGATTTTCTGACGGAAGCCGGTGTATTCTTTCTTGCAACTACAGATGGCGCACAGCCTAAGCTAAGACCTCTCGGATTGCATATTGAAATGGACGGAAAAGTAATTTTCGGCATAGGCGATTTCAAGGATGTATATAAGCAGATAAAAGCTAATCCGCTTGTTGAAATAGTTGCCTGCAAGCCGGACAGCCACTGGATGAGATATACAGGAAGGGCAGTTTTTGAAACTGACGGAAAGTATGCGGAAGCTGCGCTTGATGCAGCTCCAGACCTCAGAAAAATATATAATGAGCAGACT
This sequence comes from uncultured Ruminococcus sp., assembly GCA_902783815.1. GTDB lineage: Bacteria > Bacillota > Clostridia > Oscillospirales > Acutalibacteraceae > UBA1213. The sequence continues at coordinate 6,318 of CACZSM010000086.1, read as the reverse complement.
GGATTCAGACTTGCAATGTTCCATCTTGAGGATGCGAAAGCAGTTGAGATCGTAATTGCAGGGGAAGGTACAGAACTGATCTGATGAAATGAATGATCCCACCGTATGCGGACAGCCGCAGCGGTGGGATTTTCAGATCATTTTTCTTTTTTGTGGTAGTTGACAAGAAAAATTCCGGAGCAAACAAGAAGCAGAGAAGCTATATTTCCCATAGTAAAGATATCCTCTCCAAGAAAAATACCTGACCATAAAGTTCCGAAAACAGGTATAAGCATATTGAAAACTCCGACCTTGCTTACAGGATATATGAAAAGCAGCTTTGTCCATAGTAAAAAAGCAGTGCCTGCCATTGCTGCAAGGTACAGTAGGATCCATAGACAATTGATATCATAAAAAGTAAGGCGACCACCGGTAAGAAAACCTGTCAGTATAAGTGCGGTGCCTCCGATGGTAAGCTGCCATCCTGAGATCTGCGCAGGATGTCTGCCGGAGGATATTTTTTTACTTATTACATTTCCTGCTGCTCCCGACAGGTTTGACAGTATTACAATACCATCGCCAAGAAGAGTGAAGCCCTCTAAGCTGCCTGGTCTTATATTCATTAATACTATTCCGGAAATTCCTACAAGACAGCCGGTTATCTTAAATGCTGTAAGCCTGTCCGATTTCCAGAAAACAGCCGAGAGTATAACAGAACCAAATGCGGAAACAGATGTAAGGATAGATGATCTTGTACCGGAAATACTTGTAAGTCCGATATAAAGCAGCAGATATTGGAGGAATGTCTGGAACAGAGCAAGTATTCCGACCGGAATCAGGTCATTTTTGTTAAGAAGTATTTTTGTTTTATTTTTTCCTGAGACTGCTCCGGCTGAAAGGACTATAATTCCGGCGAGAAGGAATCTTGCGCCGGCAAAAATCAATTTTGTAGGGATGTCGTCAGCTTCTATGCGGAAAAGCTCATAGCCGATCTTTATTGCAGGAAATGCAGTTCCCCACAGCATAGTACAGAAAACAGCAGTAATTACCAGATAAGCAGAATTATATTTTGTTATTTTCATAAAGCAGAACCTCTGAAAGTGTATAGAAATAATATATCAGGCAATAATATAACTGAAATAAATAAAAAGGAGCCTGATGATATGAATAATGATGATAAGGAACTTCTTGGTGGTATTTTCAAGCTGTCGGAGACAGGTATGGAGTCAACAAAAGCCGTAATGCCCAAAGTAAAGGAACAGCAGCTGAAAAATGAGCTTCAGGAGCAGTATAATGATTACTGTGAGGCAAAGTCAAAGACAGAGCAGGCGCTTGTTGACGCCGGAGTATTTCCGGAAGAGCCTGGAATGTTGTCAAAGGCTGCGATGTGGGGATCTATACAGCTGAAAACACTTGCGGAGCAGTCGTCCGATCATATTGCAGAGATGATGATAAACGGAACAACTATGGGTATAGTTGACCTGACGAAGCATCTTGGAGCTTGTCAGAATGCTAATAAAAGTGTAAGGGAATATGCGCAGTCATTCATCAGGAATGAGGAAAGGCATATAGATAATCTCAAAGCATTTCTTGCATAAACGCACAAGCACTGAGACTTTTTCCGGATTAAACCGGAAGAAAGCCTCAGTGCTTACTGAAAACCCCAATATCAGATACCGAGAATACTTACCATAGATTTTATCATTTCCTCACAGGTACGGGATGCCTCAGCCTCAGTTTTACCTACAGCTGTGATATAAACCTTTATTTTTGGCTCAGTACCGGAAGGTCTTACGATAGCAGCGCAGTCACCTTCAAGAGAGTAGGAGAGTACATTTGACTTAGGCAGATCAATTACTTCCTCTTTGCCGCTGTCAATATACTTAGTTACAGAGTTAAGATAATCAGAAGCGACAAGAACCTTAAAGCCAGCGATTTCCTCTGGATGAGCAGATCTCAGAGCAGACATTATATCTGCCATCTTCTTCATACCCTCAGAGCCTTCAAATTCAAAAGCAGTTGTTTTATTGATATAGAATCCGAATTCCTTATAAAGTTCATTCATGACCTCATCGAGAGTCTTACCTTTTGTACGGTAGTAAGCAGCCATTTCGCAGATAAGCATTGAAGCTACAACAGCATCCTTATCACGGACATAGCTTCCTGCAAGATAGCCATAGCTTTCCTCAAAACCGAAAACATACCTGTCCTGCTGATTTTTCTGTTCAAGCAGGAGTATCTGTTCACCTATATACTTGAATCCTGTAAGGACATTTTTAAGCTCACAGCCATATTTGCTGCAAACCTTATCGACTAATTTACTTGTAACGATAGTTTTTACAGCGACCGGATCTTTTGGCAGAGTACCATTTTCCTTTCTGCATGAAAGGATATAGTTCATGAGCATTATTCCTGTTTCGTTACCGCTCATAAGTCTGTAGCCGTCTTTGACCTTTACAGCAATTCCTACTCTGTCGCTGTCGGGATCAGTTGCAAGAAGCAGATCAGGCTTTTCCTTTTCACAAAGATCAAGACCAAGTTTCAAAGCTTCTTTTATTTCCGGATTAGGGTAAGGACAGGTAGTAAAGTTGCCGTCCGGCATTTCCTGTTCAGGAACAATAACAACATCATCCACATAATTTCTTCTGAGGATTTCTCTTACCAGCTTATTGCCTGCGCCGTTAAGAGGAGTATATACAACCTTAAGTCCGGCACCCTTACAGATACCGGGATTTACCGCCTGAGCCTGCACATTTTCGAGGTATCGCTCATACAGATCATCGCCGATCCATTCTATCAGACCCTTTTCAAGACCTTCCTCAAAGCTGATAAGTTTGATATCGCCATTGAAGTAATCGACATTTTGTATTTCATCATAAACTGCATTTGCATTAACATCAGTCATCTGGCAGCCGTCGTTGCCATAGCACTTATAGCCATTATATTTTGCGGGGTTATGGCTTGCTGTAACCATTATGCCGGCATCTGTTTTAAGATCTCTTACAGCAAAAGAAACCACTGGTGTCGGCTGGAGCTCAGATGAAACAAAAGCCTTCACTCCGTTTGCAGCAAGGACTCTGGCAGCTTCTCTTGCGAACAGATCGGCTTTTATTCTGGAGTCGTGAGAAATAGCGACAGACGGGTTTTCGTATTTCTTTTTCAAGAAGTTAGCAAGACCCTGAGTAGCTTTTCTCACGGTGTATATGTTCATTCTGTTAGTTCCGGCGCCGATAACACCTCTCAGACCGGCTGTACCGAATTTAAGTTCAGTATAAAATCTCTCGTAAATTTCCTTTTCGTTATCCTTGATACTTTCCAATTCCCTGATAAGATCCACATCTTCATCAGCATTTTTCAGCCACATTCCAAAAGCATCTTTGATATCCATAATAATACCTCCTGAAAAACACTATACCAATATACTATTGATAGATATATTATATCACATCAAACTCCATCTTTCAACAATTACTTTACATTTCTCTGTTATTTTTTCAAATACAGAATATATTACTATTGGGAACCTCTGAAAACCTATTATAATTATGCAGATCAATTGGCAAATATAAACATCAGAAATACGGGTTGAGCGCAGGAGTTAGAAAAATACGCCAAAAAATAGAAAAAGTTTATGAAATTGCTTGTATTCAGAATGAATATAAGGTACAATATATAGTGTAGGAAACGGCGAAAACCGTTTATTATTAACTACAGATTGAAAGTTATAAATACAGTATGATTCAAATAGTCATGCTGGCAGGAGATGAATTTTTGATGCCTTTGGAGAATAGTTCAATTGATTCAGAAAAAGGAGAGGATAATGCAGCATCAGAAACCGGAAGAAAAAAATATTATCGTCATAACCGTGTTCCCCTGATAATTGCTGCCTGTATATTTTTTGCAGCCTTATTGTTTTTTACGGGTTGGAAGGTGTTTTTTGACAGAAGTATAACAGGTACATGGAGGGTCAATATGACCTCTGTTGATGGCAGTAAGACTGTTGATTATGACCTTACATTCAATACTGATAGTACGGTTAGTCTGCATAACGGCGGTGTATCGTATATAGGCAGGTATTACTTTGTTGACAGAGAGGGCTATGGCAATGTCATTGCAATATACATAAATCAGTCAGGCTCGCCGTACATTGCAGCGGATTTCGGATATGAATTCGGAGGAAATGCGATTTTCGGAAGGGTACTTAAGCTGACAGATTATTCCGGTCTGTTCTTTACGCCTGATACAGCAAGTTCCGATAAGGAATTAGTTAATGAAAAAAAGAGTATTACGGCAAGTACGGAAGTTGATGGAGTCACATATTACATCTGGGATTTCAAGGAAGCGGATATTGAAAATAAGCGAAGCGAAATACCGGATAAGAAAAATGATGAAAAACTGAATGGCATATGGATGTTCACGGATGAGGATGCTGATTATAAATACACTATTTCGTTTGGCGATGACGGTACCTTTGAGCAAAATGCCTACGATACCGAAATAATCGGAACATATAGTGCAGACGGTAAAAAATGCAGACTTGTAATTGTAGATCTTACCGGAAATGCGGTAGATAATGAGGTAGAATACGCTGTTGATGGTGATAAGCTGAAGTTCGGCAATAATGAATTTGTCAGGACGGACAGCAAATATGCCTTCAAAAGCGATATAAAATAAAAGCGATCCCTAAATTATATATAAAGGAGTATGAGATTATGCTTAATGAATTCTGGAAACAATTTAAAAGCGGTACAGACATAAGAGGAGTTGCTGTATCAGGAGCCGGATTTGAGGTCAATCTGACAGAAGAAACAGCAGCTGCGATGGTAAACGGTTTTATCCTCTGGCTTTCTGATAAACTTGGAAAGACCCCTGCTGAGATGACAGTATCAGTCGGCAGAGATTCAAGGATATCAGGTCCTGCACTGCTCAAAACAGCAGCAAGGACAATGACAGCAGCCGGACTTACAGTATATGACTGCGGACTGGCATCTACTCCGTCCATGTTCATGACGACCGTAGAGATGGGCTGCGATGCTGCGCTTCAGATCACAGCAAGTCATCATCCGTACTACAGGAACGGTCTTAAGTTCTTTACCCGAGAGGGCGGTCTTGAGGGAGAGGATATCGAAGCTATACTTATGTATGCTCAGAAGAAAGAAACTCCGGAAAGATCCAAGGGTGGAAGATACATAGAAAGCGATTTCATGAACAGGTATGCTCATATACTCAGAGAAAAGATAAAGAAGGAAGTTAATTCAAAAGAGGATTACGATCATCCGTTAAAGGGATTCAGGATCGTTGTAGATGCCGGAAATGGTGCCGGAGGATTCTATGCAACTGATGTTCTGGAGCTTCTTGGCGCAGATATAAGAGGCAGCCAGTTCCTTGATCCGGATGGAATGTTCCCGAATCATGTTCCGAACCCGGAAAACGAAGCAGCAATGGCATCAATATGCAAGGCTGTAATTGACAATCATGCTGACCTCGGTGTTATTTTTGATACAGATGTTGACAGGGGCGGCGCAGTTGACAGTAATGGTAAAGAGATCAACCGCAACAGACTTGTAGCTCTTGCATCAGCTATTGCTCTTGAGGATAATGAGGGCGGCATAGTTGTAACTGATTCAATTACATCCAGCGGACTTAAAAAGTTCATAGAAGAAAAGCTCGGCGGCAAGCATCTGCGTTTCAAGAGGGGCTATAAGAATGTTATCAATGAGGCTATTGCTCAGGATGCAAAGGGTAACTGTCCTCTTGCAATAGAAACATCCGGACACGCAGCAATGAGAGAAAACTACTTCCTTGATGACGGAGCATATCTTGTTACAAAGATCATAATAAAAATGGCTCAGCTCAGGAAGGAAGGTAAAAAGCTTGACAGTATTATAGAATCTCTTGAGGAGCCTGTAGAGAGCAAGGAAATCAGAATAGCGATCACAGATAAGGATTTCCGTAAATGCGGCGAAAGAGTCATTAAGGATCTTAAGGCATATGCAGATAAGCAGAAGTCGTTTAAGGTTGCTGACGATAATTACGAAGGAATCAGGGTATCCTTTGATAAGGCACATGGAGATGGATGGTTCCTGCTGAGATTAAGTGTGCACGATCCGATCATGCCATTGAATATAGAGAGTGACAGTGTCGGAGGAGTTGACAAGATCTATAAGCAGATCTTACCGTTCCTTGAGGAAGCAGAGGGTCTGGAGACTTGCAAAAAGCCGCCTAAGAAGGCAGAAAAGAAGCCGGAAGTCAAGGCTGAGCCTGTAAAGGCAGAAAAGAAGCCGGAAGTCAAGGCTGAGCCTGTAAAGGCAGAAAAGAAGCCCGAAGTCAAGTCTGAGC
>CACZSM010000085.1 GCA_902783815.1 uncultured Ruminococcus sp. | reverse complement strand
TTAAGGAAAAATCTGGTATCACAGTAGCATAAATTAATAATTGCAGTGGCAGGAGAATATGACAAATATTGTATTTTTCTGCCTTTTTCCTTGAATGTATAAAATATTACATAAAAGAAACCAGAAATTCATGATGATATATTGAAATCTTAGGAGCAAATGTGATGTAATATTGTGTATGATGACAGGGAACGGGGAAAATGATCGATGATCAGGGTGTCCCTGTCCTATAATGATTGTTTTGGAGGAGAAAAAATGAATAAACTAAAGAAATTTGCTACAGTAGCTATTGCCGCTGCAATGCTTATGGCTTTTGCAGGATGCTCAAGCAGTGTGACAGAATACGGATCTCCGCAGCCAGCTCCGCCAGTTGATAATCAGCAGAGTACAGCTGCTCCGACAACTGAGGAAAGCAGCACTCCGGCTGAAAATAGCGTTCCGGCAGAGGAAAGCTCAGAGCCGTCTGAGGCTGAATCATCTGCTGAAGAAACAGAAGAAAGCAGTGCAGATGAAGAGTCATCAGAAGAGGAAAGCTCAGAAGCAGCTTCTGCTGAGGTAAATGTCAAGGATTATGTGTATTTTGACAATTCATCGACAAAGTGGGATAAGGTCTGCGCATACTGGTGGAACGATCAGTTCTCTGAGATCACCAATAAGGTAACAGGCGAGCTGTACCCTGCAAACGGTGAGGACGGTACTCAGGATCTTAAGAACGCATGGCCGGGTGTTGAACTTGAACAGGTTGAGGGAACAGATATCTATAGATGCGCTGTTCCGGTAGGAGCTACAAAGATAGTATTCAATGACGGCGTACCAAATGAGGAAGTTAAGAACGGAGCAGAAGCATATCAGACAGATGATATGGATTTCAGCGAAAATGATAATGCCGGTCAGTTATATTCAATTGATGTGTCTGTTGAACCAGTTGCAGGCAGAGGCAAGGAAAAGACAAAGTTCAAGTATGGAGCAGGTACATGGTCAGATTATAATGGCTGATGGCTTTGTGAGGAAAACTAAATAGAAAAAGAGTCCGTGATGTTCGTAGATCGAATGTCACGGACTAATTTTTTTCAATATCGCTTTTTTGTGCGGAGTTGCATTATATAGGGCAGGATATACGGGCAATCTCCTCAATAGTATGATGGAGTTTAAGTACGATATCCGTATCGGCTGCACGGTAATACATTTCTTTGCCATTTCTTGCAGAAACGATAAGCCCGGCATCCTTAAGCAGCCTGAGATGGTGAGAAACGGCAGGACTTGACATACCAGTAGCGGCTGCAATATTGATCACACATTCCTCACAGTGACACAGAAGCCAGAAAATTCTGAGTCTGCTTGGGTCGCCGAGTTGTTTCATGGCATCCGCAACGGCATTGATAGTTTCAACTGAGGGCATAGTTTCAGCAATTCTGTTGTCATCTGCATTATGGTTATGCGGAAGCATTATTCTCTTTTTATCCATAATTTTACCTCATTTACTATTTGGAAGCTCTGAAAACCTCATATTTTACAGTCAGTAGTCCTGTTTTTCAGAGATCCCTTTTCATTAAAGCATAGGTGCTACCATTTTAAGTGTCGCACCGACAATTTTTCTGGAAAGTGGTTCATTCTTGATCGTTTCAAGAGTGACCTCTTGACACTTCGGAAATGTTGCTTCAAAATCCTTTTTTATATCGGCTATGCAGCTGCAGCCATACATATATGCAGCACATTCAAAATGATGATAAAGACTTCTGTAGTCAAGATTTATTGTTCCGACAACTGCTTTGCAGTCATCGCTGATGAAGTTCTTTGCGTGTACAAATCCCGGAGTGAATTCATATATCTTTACTCCGGCGGTGACAAGCTGCTTGTAGTGACTCTTTGCCAGCGCCCATACAGCCTTTTTATCCGGTATTCCGGGAAGTATCAGCCGAACATCAACACCTCTCTGAGCTGCATATCTCAGTGCCGCAGAAAGCTCTCCATCGAGTATCAGATAAGGTGATGTTATCCAGATGTAGTTCTTGGCGTTGTAGAGCATATCCATATACACTCTTTCCGCTATTTTATGATCGTTCATAGGAGATTCGCTGTAGGGTATTATATAACCGTCCGGCTCAGCGCTCTTTTCACACTGACCAAAATACTTGCGTATATCCTCGAGCTTTTTTTCGGTGATATTCCACATCTGTAAAAACATAAGCGTAAAGCTATCTACAGCAGGACCCTTCAGTTTTATTGCTGTATCTTTCCAGTAGCCGAAACGAACTATATGGTTTATGTATTCATCAGCAAGATTGACTCCTCCGCAGAAGCCTACCTTGCCGTCTATTACAAGTATTTTTCTGTGGTCACGGTAATTGTATGTTGAGGTTATCACAGGTTTTATTGGTTCCCACTTCTTGCATTTTATACCGATCTTTGCAAGTCTTTTCGGATAGTTATACGGCAGTGTAGATAGATCGCAGGATCCGTCATACATTACACGCACATCAACACCCTCGGCAGCTTTTTTTGCAAGTACTTCCAGTATCTTTCCCCACATATAGCCTTCCTCTATTATGAAATATTCGAGGAAAATGAATTTTTCAGCCTTATCAAGCTCATCCAGCATATCCGGGAATTTTTCTTCACCACAGGAATAGTATTTCACAGTTGTCCCGTCATATACAGGGTTGCCGTCCAGACGATAAAGGTACTCTGCGAGTGCCGCAGATTCAGGAGACTCTTTTTTCAGATTTTGTTTTATATCATGATTTTGCGGAAGTACCCTGTAATTAGCCTTAGTCAGAAGCTGCATTTTATGCTTGACATTTTTGTGACCGGTCTCAAATTGTGTCCAAAGGTAGAAAACAGAACCAAGCAGCGGTGCGAATGCTATGACAAGCATCCACGATACTTTGGCAGCATTATCCATTTTACTGTTTATAAGTATCATCATTACAATTATTTCAAGAACTGTACGCACTGTTACAGTATAAGTGCCGAGCAGCTCACCAAACAGATCCCATGCCAAATAAATAAAAAGCAGCTGAAAGAGCAGAACAATCAGAACAAGTCCGAGTCTGCTGAAAACTACGGAAAAAAAGCCTTTTCTCCACCTTGCGGCAAGTCTCATGCCGGATTCGCTTCGTTCTTTCTTTTTTCTTTTTTTCATTTTACCATTCCTTTTCTTTAATTATTACCGAAAATGATATTATGCAGTTTATCTTTTATACCGTCATAAATATCCCTCAGCTTTTCCTTGCCCTCATCAGAACGCAGATACGATACCAATGATTTCCATGCTTCCGCAGTAAGGCTGTTTGTACGGCATATTATTCCGCCTTCATCCGGTACAAAATCAAGCAATGTCATATCTATTGCTGCATTTTTAAGTTCATAGGTATATTTTGCTTCTACTGATGCCGTATTTCTTTCTGTAGTTACTATACTGCTCTTGGAAAATATTGTTTCAAGCAGTTTTCCGGCAGTATAGTTGCTTATTGGCAGCTGACCGATACGGACATCAGTAAATGTCAGTATCATAATATTGGTAAGGGTATCAAGGTGAAAGCTGACCTTTGCATAAGCTGAAAAGCGGATATTGCCGTCAAAGAAGTGGGCATAAATCTCACTGGGGACATCCTTATGAAAATATATCCGTATATGGTCTATTCCCTTTTCCCGTTCATCAGGACTGTGGCAATACTTTTTATTTATATAGGTATTGAATTCAGTTTCACTGACTGTAAATTCTCTGCCGAATGCTGCGCCTTTCAGCAGTGTTTTAAGAAATCCGTCATCGGTACTGCTCAGGGTGTAAAGAGACTGTTCATTATCTTTGAGAGCTAAAGAGCATAAAACAGCGCCTGTTCCGATCACCAGTACAAGCAGTACGGCAATGACTGTAAAAATAGTTTTTTTTCTTTTTTTCATATCTCCACACTCCACGCTTATTATTGTACATCAGCTAAGAGCTCCCTGATCCTTTCGTATCTGCCTGAAAGATACAGATACCCTACAAGACATTCAAGAGCTGTTGCAGCATGGTATTCAGCAATAGTGGCGCTTTTAGGTGCTTTCTGTACATGAGCATTCCGCCCTCTTCTGAGAATATCCGCTTCTTCCTCTGTAAGCAGTGGTTCTATCATTTTTGCTGTCTGCGCCTGCGCCTGACATCTTACCAATGCAACCTTTTCTGAATTAAGTGTCCGTACAGGTTTGTTGTCCCTGCATACAAGCATTTCACGGACAAACAGATCATAAACGCTGTCGCCTACAAATGCAAGCGCAAGCATATTCAGCTGTGACGGGTCACAATCCTTTCCGGTAAGTACCGGCATAGAGCATACCTCCGTTATTCAACAAATTCAAATTCAAAATCATACAGGCTGACAATATCACCTTCCTGTATTCCAGATTGTTTCAGTGCATCTATCACTCCTGAGCTTATCAGAACACGCTGGAAATACTGCATTGAATCCGTATCAGAGAAGTCGATCATTCTCAGAACCCTCAGCAGCCAGTCTGCTTCCACAAAATATACTCCTCCGTGATTTGTTACTTTTACCTCCTGTCTGCCGATCTCGCCTTCACTAAGTACAGGTACAGGTTCAGGCTCATATCTTACAACAGGCGGCAGTTTTGAAAGCTGCTCCTGAATCTCATTCAGCAGAGGTTTTACCTCATAGGCAATAGCTGCCATTATCGGAAAGAATTTATAACCCTGACCTTCAATAAAGCTGCGGAATTCCTCTACAGTTTCATCGTCGGTAAGATCACACTTATTTCCAGCCACGATCATAGGACGCTTTGCAAGCTCCGGGTCAAATTTTGCAAGTTCCTCATTAATTATACGGAAATCCTCCTTCGGATCTCTGCCCTCACTACCGGAAACATCCACAACATGAACAAGCATCCTGCATCTTTCAACATGACGCAGGAACTGATGTCCAAGTCCTACGCCGTCTCCTGCGCCCTCGATAAGACCTGGAATATCCGCCATTACAAATGAGGATTCCGGTCCCATTCGTACAACGCCCAACACAGGAGTTATTGTTGTGAAATGATAATTTGCTATTATAGGCTTTGCCTCGCTTACCACGGATATAAGAGTTGACTTGCCTACATTCGGGAAGCCGACTATGCCTACATCTGCAAGCAGTTTAAGCTCCAGTTTTACTTCAAATTCCTCACCGGGCTGACCGGGCTTAGAGAATCTCGGTGTCTGACGGGTCGGAGTTGCAAAATGAGTATTGCCCCAGCCGCCCTTGCCGCCTTTGGCTACGACAACAGGTTCGCTGTCCGAGATATCCGCCATGATCCTTCCGCTTTCCGCTTCGCGGATAATAGTTCCCCTCGGTACTTTAATAACAAGATCCTCAGCTTTTTTGCCGCTGCATCTTCCGCCCCTGCCGTTTTCGCCTTTCTGAGCGACATATTTGCGTTTATAGCGGAAATCGGCAAGTGTTGACAGGTTATCATCCGCAACAAAGACTATATTGCCGCCTCTTCCGCCGTCACCGCCGTCCGGACCGCCGGATGCGACATATTTTTCCCTGTGGAATGTAACCGCGCCGTCACCGCCGTCGCCGGCTTTTATATATATTTTCGCTGTATCTACAAACATTCCTTTTCCTCCTTATCTTATCCTGTATATAACAAACTGTCCCTTTACAAAAGCAAACCGACCGATTTTTTCTATATTGCTGTTAAAACCGTGATTCCTGTATTTTTCGAGGTAATCATCCATATATATGACGGTCTTTACAGGTTTATCATCAACATAATCTGTAATAGTAAGATGATCGCCCTTATCGTCCGTATCAAAATTGTAATAGCCCAATACGGATATCATAAGATACATTGGTTTTTCAGGTTCAAAGGATGCAATTTTATCGAGGTCATCTTCTTCTTTAAAAAAGTTGGTAACAAATACATTGTCAGCCGTACAAAGCTCATATGAGAATGACGACAGCGGAATATTAAAGTCTTCTTCATCAGCTACATATACTACATTATTCCCATTATACAATTCCCTGATATCAATATTGTCCTGATAATTCCAGAGTGTGTTTATCGACCGGTTGAATACACAGCTTGCAGCAACGAACAAAGCAAACAGGGCTATCATGGATGCCGAAAAAATACGATACTTCTTTCCTTTGAATATCCTGCAGACAAGATCAAAAACAAGGATAATAATGAACGGACATATTATGAACAGATATCTCTCAATAAATCCAAGAATGAACGGAGCTGTATAGGACACTATCAATGTAACTCCGATAACGGATAAAAACATTGCAGTCCTAACGGGATCATAATGTATGACAAGGGGCTTTTTTTCTTTTTTGTATTCTTTAGAAAATCTGCGTCTGATGCTTTCAGATGTATCTCTGAGCAGTATTTTTGTCTTATCTCTGAAAAGTAAAGCTATAGGGAGAACTATTACAGCTGCGATTATAAGTCCTATCGCCAGCATTTTAAGATACCATTCCACGCCATTCAAAGGGAGTCTGAATGTTGAATCCATAATATATCGTATGGACATGATGATCTGCTCGGAAAATCTGAGTTTCTGGGCATTATCTCCCTCTGAGAAAAGATGTATTGCCGCTGTAGGGAATACTGCAAATGCAAAGGCTACTCCTGACAGCATTGATATGCCGTATGAAAAAAATCTTCCGATATCCTTGTTCATAAGGTATCTTATGCAGAAGCATACTGCTATTATGAATGTCGGGAATATGAACAGATACTGTGTAAGTATTCCCAGGGCTGTAGCGAATATTATTGCTATGAGGTACGGCAGGGCATTTTTCCTATCTGACTGTATAAGGACTGTATGCAGATAATACAGTATGATTGTCCACATGACAAGAGGACAGTACATTCTTATAAAAAGAGTGTTTGTAACGATCGTAGGCGTAAAGCCGCACATGAGGCAAAACATAAGCGCTCGGAATTCCGAGCCGAACAGCCGTTTCGTCAGAAGATACAGGAATATCATCGTCACTACAAAATACACAAGATTAGGAATGAACCCATAAAGAAATGAAAAATTCTCCGGGAAAAATGAGCATACCGTATGCAGTGTAGCATAAAACAGTGGGGGATGCCTGTCCTTTTCCTGATCGTACCATACGGAATCATATCTGAACTGCTCACCATCATTTACTGCAAGGTAGTCGTGGAATTCCTTTCCGGATATCCATTCCTCCATTTTTGAATCTGCATCTGAATATACATCCTTCCGTTCAAGATATGGTTCAAAAAAGCTGTTTGAAAGTCCGAAACTGTATATCTCATCGCAGTGATACTGTAATTTATCATTGACATAGCAGAACAGTATGAATATCATCTGCAAAACGATAACAGCCGCAAGCATTACAGGAAAAAACCACTTCTTTTTTTTCAGTTCCCGTAAGAATGTCAGCATAAATGTCATTCTCCTTCCGTAAATTCACGATAGTTTCCAAGAAAAGAAAAATCGGTGATCTCCTCGGATAATGCGCAAAGCAGATCTCTTGTTCCGGACTCTGATGTACTGCCCGTAAAATCAAGATAAAAGAAATACTCAAAACCTCTTCCGTTTATTGGTCTTGATTCTATTTTTGTAAGGTTAAGTCCATGTGCGGCAAATCTGCACAATATACTGTAAAGCGATCCCGTTACATGGGGGAGAGCAAAGCATAGGCTGATCTTATCCGCAGAATCAGTTATATACAATTTCTTTGAAATAACAATGAATCTTGTACAGTTATCCGGATCATTCTGGAAGCCTCTTTGCAGTACCTCAAGACCGTATTTTTTCGCAGCATCCTCCGAGCAGATGGCGGCAATGCCTGTTTCATCGCTCTCCGATACCATTTTTGCAGCCTGAGCCGTACTGATATATGCTTTTACCTCAATATTACTGCGGCATCCGAGAAAATCCGAGCATTGCAGAAGTGCCTGTTCATGTGAATAGATCCTCCTGATATCCTCTGGTTTCGTATCCTTTTTTGCCGCTAGACAGTGCCTTACAGGAATATCTGCTGCAGCGGCAATATAGAAACGGTATTTCAGCATAAGGTCGTAAACGGCTGTTACAGAACCTGCTGAGCTGTTTTCGATCGGTATAATACCAAAATCAGCCTGACCATTCTGCACAGCACTGAAAACCTCTTTGAACGGAGAATAGAACCGTGGTAACGAATTAGGGAAAATAGTCATTGCAGCCTTATGTGAATACGCGCCCTCTGCGCCAAAGCAGGCGACCCTGATCTTTTCGGATTCAAACGGAACAACGCTTTCCGCAGTCATTATTACATTCTTAAGTTTTGCTCCGCTTCCTGCCATATCATGCTGCAAAGCGCGGCTAAGCTCCATTATCGTAGAATACATCAGCCTTGCACTTGCTCCGTATGGCTGGGAGTTCTTCTCTACTTTATCAAGTACAGCCAGTTCTCTTTCAGTATTGAGTACCGTAAGACTGTTTTCGATCTTACATTCTGCGACTTTTCGTGAGCAGTCCATACGCCTTTTGAAAAGCTCTGTCATCTGCTTATCTATCTCGTCAATTTCAATTCTTATGTCCTTTAATTCCATTTTTTCACCTTCATGTTTTTTTATACTGTAAACTGCCGATAGATATTTATTAGCGCAACTGCTGCCGCTGCTTCTATCGCAGGAACTGCTCTCGGTACGATACAAGGATCGTGTCTGCCATGTATTACCAGTTTAGTATTTGTTCCGGTCTGCATATCAACCGTATTCTGCTCTCTTGATATTGACGGTGTAGGCTTTATTGCTGCCCGGAATATTATTGGCATCCCTGAGCTTATTCCTCCAAGTATGCCGCCGTGATTATTTGTTCTTGTACGAATATCCGTACCATCGTAGTAAAACTCGTCATTATTTTCACTGCCTCGCATTGCAGCGGCTTTGAAGCCTGCGCCGAACTCTATGCCCTTTACAGCCGGTATTCCGAATACTATTGAAGAAATAATGTTTTCTATACCATCAAACATAGGACTTCCTAAACCTGCAGGTACTCCTGTGACTGCACATTCAACTGTTCCGCCTATACTGTCCTGAGCCTTCCGACATTCCTCTACAAGCTCACGCATAGGTGCTTCCTTTGACGGGTCTATCAGACTAAAGGTAGAAGCTGTCAGCCTGTCCATAAGCTCCTGAGGTATTTTTACAGGATCGAAAAGCTCGTCAGATATATTTCCTATTGATGCAATATGCGCTGCAATATGTATGCCATGTTTTTCAAGTATCTGTCTGCATACTGCTCCGGCGAATACAACAGGCGCAGTAAGTCTTCCGGAAAAATGTCCGCCGCCTCTGATATCATTATACCCGTTGTAGCGTACATATCCGGTATAATCAGCATGACCCGGTCTCGGACACGAAAGAACACTGCTGTAATCTGCCGAACGGGTATTAGTATTGCGTATCACAGCGCAAAGCGGTGCCCCTGTAGTTTTTCCATCGAGCATACCGGACATTACCTCCGGGATATCCTTTTCAAGTCTCGGAGTAGCTGTTTTATCCTTTCCGGGCGCTCTTCTTGACATCTGCATATATACAGCGTCCATATCAATGCTCTCTCCGGACGGCAGACCGTCTATTACTACGCCTATGCCATTTCCGTGACTTTCTCCGAATACTGATATCTTTACCGCATTACCCCATGATGACATCCGCCTTACCTCCAAGTCTTTTGTATTCCTCGAAAAACATCGGATAGGATTTTCCAACGCTTTCCATATCACTTATCACTATATCTCCTTCAGAACCTGCCGCGATGCTTGCAAGTGCCATTACTACCCTATGGTCATTATGACCCTTTGCAAAACCACCTTTTATTGTATTTTTTCCGAATATTACAAGTCCGTCCGGAGTTTCCTCGATATCTGCTCCAAGCGCAGAAAGCTCTTTACACATTGCTGCAAGCCTGTCACATTCCTTCAGCCGTACTCTTTCCGCTCCGCTGATGACCGTTTTTCCCTCTGCAAATGCTGCCGCTGCCGCAATAGCCGGAACAAGATCGGGTATATCCCTTGCATCTACATTTATTCCTCTGAGTTTATCAGCCTTTACTCTTACAATACCATTACCAGTATAAACATCTGCGCCAAATCTGCGGTATATTTCTACACACGCTTTATCCCCCTGAGCAGAATCAATATCAAGATTATTTATTGTTATTTCTCCGCCGAGCGCGGCAGCTGTCATGAAAAACGCCGCCTGCGACCAGTCTCCTTCCGCATAATATCTGCTGCATGGCTTATAGCGCTGATTGCCTTTTATGAACCATCCGTTCCCGGTCTGCTGAACATTTACGCCGAATTGTGCCATTATATCCGTAGTCATCTGCACATATCCTACAGACTGTAATGGAGTTGTCAGTATGATACTGCTGTCTCCGCTGCAAAGCGGCAGCGCAAGGAGCAGACCCGTAATAAACTGTGAACTGATATTTCCTGGTATTTCATATATTCCGCTGTGTAGCTTTCCGCTTATCCTGAAAGGCAGACCTCCGGCAGTCTGGCAGGCAACACCATTTCCAGGGAGGCAGTCTGTATATACTCCTATTGGTCTTTCCGGCAGTTTGCCATGTCCTACGAATTCAGCGGAAATACCGCCGGCAGCTGCTACGGGTATTATAAACCTCAGTGTAGAGCCGCTTTCGCCGCAGTCAAGGGTAACATTTTCCTTAGTGAAAACACCTTTGCCGTCAACTGTTATTGAAGCGCCGTTATATTCTGCGCTTGCTCCGAGAGCTTTCATACATTCAATTGTTGCCCTGATATCGTTTGAAAGCTCCGCTACACCATATATCCTACTTTTACCCTCTGCAAGCGCGGCACAGATAACTGCTCTGTGAACAGCGCTTTTCGATGCCGGAAGACTTATTTCTCCATGCAGAACAGAAGGTGATATTTTTACGCTGTGCATAATTAAAACATCCTTTTAAACCGAATTACAAATAATTATACCACATTATTTAAAAAAATAAAAGACTATTTTTTCCTCCCAGCGCAGTGCCTCCGCTGTCAATTTCGCGATAGTCGCTCGCTTCGCTCCGCTCTGACC
>CACZSM010000084.1 GCA_902783815.1 uncultured Ruminococcus sp. | reverse complement strand
TGATCTCTGCTCATTGTTTCCTTGTATGCCATTCCTTTTCTCCTCCGTTTGACTTGGTATCTCTATTATATCACTTTCTGAGAAATTTTGCGAGTTTTTGCACGGTCTCTATTCTCTATTCGTTATTCTCTTTTTCCGTTGCCTGTATTCCTCGATTTTTTGAAAATTGATTTGCGTGACGAATCATACGGGAATTTTGACAGCAAAATCATCGTGAAGTAGGTTTTCAGAGGTTCCCTTATATAAAAATCTTACAAAAACGCATCAGAATAATTGATTTTCTGTTTAATTTCTGCTATGCTTATTATAAAGTAAAAATCATTTTGAAAGGAGGTTTCTGTATGGAGGGTCTGAACAAAATCAGTCTTGTGCTCAGCGCAGTTTTGGTCGTCCTCAGCATAATAAGTCTGGCGGATATGATCTACAAAAAATCGTCTGGTATCAAGTAAAACCATCAAATATCCCGTATAAGCCGCTTTCCGGCAGGAAAGCGGCTTTTGTATATGCCAGAACTGAAAAAAGAATTATCATTATTCTGATCCAATTGATATCTTCTATCAAAATATACAAATACCAATATAAAAAATAAGCAATTATTATGTAAAGTTACAATTGTTATTATAAAAAGTAAGAAAACCATCAAAAAGTAGCGAAAAAGTAGCTGATGATATTATAAAATCCTTGTAGATACTGTAAGGAAGCGCTGAATAGATCCAGCGCCTGTATTGTGCCGTCAGAGCGCATTACAGCAAAAAATCTGCGCATATTACAAAACAAAAATAAGTGAAAAATTTTCATTTTACTATTGACTTGTAGCTGTAATTGGTGTAGAATTATCACAAAGAGGTGAGCATATGAGAGCGTTTGTATATTTTTATAACAAAGATATAATAGATAAAGTAAAAGACGAAATAACCGACAAGTGGTATGTAACAATAGCGGAAAATGAACATCAGATCGAGGATTATGCTCTGAATAAGGAATATGAACTTGTTATGCTGCCGGCGGATATCAGCAGCAGATTAATAGACGAATTCAGAAAGGCTGGCAATAAACCGGTAATTTTTCTTATCGGTACGGATGAAATGCAGTCGGTGAAGGTCTATAAAAACAGGTGTGACGGCTTTGTTAAAACAAGTGATCTGACAGATGATCTGCAGTTTTGTCTGAAACGCTGCGGATTGTCGGATGAGGGAAAAAAGAAACTTAAAGCTGTCACATTCGGAAGATTCGATATTTTCTACAACGAAAGACTTATTGACTTCAAAAACAGAAAGGCAAAAGAACTTCTTGCGCTTTGTATTGACCGTATGGGCGGAGAGGTCACAATGGAAGAGATAATTGATAAGCTCTGGCCCGACAGGGTTTATGACGACAGGGTAAAAAGATTATACAGGAAAGCTGTTACTTATTTAAGAGAATTATTTTCACAGTTGGATGAAGGTTCATTCTTTGTAACCAAACGGGCTGTATGCTGTATCGTAAAGGATATGATCAACTGCGACTACTTTGATCTTCTCAGCGATCCTGAAAAATATAAGTTTTTATACAACGGCGAATATATGTTTGATTATACCTGGGCTGAGCAGACAAATGCCATTCTGCAAAAAAAATTCAAAACAGAAAAGCAATATATTTTTTACTCTGATTAATTCAGGTAATTTCTCCATTGTCAGCAAATCTGACAATGATACTACGCGATATTTTTCTTTGAATGAAACTTAAGACAACACCGCACAAAGAACACCTTACGGCTTAGTACCACATCTACGGCACTATCTTTGTGCGGTATTGCCATAAAATTGTATATTTTGTATTGAAAAAAACTCTTAAATACGCTATGATATAGTTAAATAGAATATGGAGATAATTCCGTAGTTTTTACAGTATCAAATCGGATGTATGTCATATTCTGAATAATATATCAGAGGTGATGTGAGATGAAACTCAGAAAAATCATCGGACTGCCGGTAAAAATTCTTGCGCTTATGCTATGCTTTATGATAGGCACAATGAGTATTGGCGTAGGCTTTGATGCTCTTGCAGCCGAGGGATTCGTTTACCGCCACGACCCTACTCTGAACCCTTCTGCAATGAAGGATATCATTGAGGACAGTACGGCTGTATATGGATTCCGTCCGAATGATACGGGAAGTCTGAAAAACTATGCTTCCTTTGACTGGAGCGATCCGGAGGTCGTTGCAAAGGGCAGAGTGGAAAGAATTGCATATCATGAAAGCATTGAGTCTATGTATGATATGCTTGAGGAAATGAGAAATAACGGCAATAGTACAGAGGAAATAGCACGCACTATCAGTAATAAACGAAATGAGCTTCGGTTTGAAGCCTGCCGTGATAATCCCGAAGAAACTGAATTGCTGAAAGAAAGAAATCTTGAAAAGTACGGCCATGAGGAAGGTCCACTCCCGGATGAGCTTTTTGAAAAGTACGGGTCATGGGAGAAAGTACTGGAAAAGTCGTTTTCTGCTAATGCCGGAATGGATGCCTGTCTGGGGCTTTATGACCGTAACTACCAGCTTTATGTTCTGAGCGGAATGGTAGAGGACGATCATATTGATGATAACAGTCTGCCTTCAAAAGTTGATCTGAGAAATTATAATGGCTATAATTATGTTACTCCGGTAAAAATGCAGAATCCCTTTGGAACCTGCTGGGCATTTGCCGCAATCGCTGCAGCAGAGACTTCATTTCTCTATGTAAATGGACTTGGCGTTCCTGCAGGTGAGAAAAACGAAAAGGTAAACTTTTCCGAAAAACAGCTTGCATGGTTTTTGTATGATACTCTTCCGGATGTATTTGATAACGGGTCTGAATTTTCACAGTACGGAGAGGGCTATTACCTGTCGGATTATTCAAAGAATAATCCTAATCAACGACTGGATCACGGAGGATATATGACCTATTCGGCAAACTATTTTGCATCCGGAATGGGACCGGTCGATGAAGCTCTTTATATAAATGACTGGTACCCGTTTATATACAGAAGTGTGGAAGGTACTCCTGCAAACAGTAAGGAAGAAACAGAAGAACAGGCTGCAAAAAGAAAAGAATTCTACTACCTCAGAAATAAGAATTCTATTAATACTCTCATAAAGCAGGGCAAAATAAACAGCGCAGATGAATTTGACCAGTGGTTTGAGGAAAACTGGCAGCCTGGTAAAAATCTGTATGACAAAACCTATAAATATGGCTGCTTTGTTCCTTATGAGGACTGGTCGATACCGAATAATGTGGAATACAGATTTCCGGGAGTAACATCAATTTTAAAGGAATTCAAAAATCTTTATTCTCCGGGCTATAAGAATGAAGACGGTGAATATGTGTTTGATCAGAGCGCATTGGATATGATAAAAAGCGAAATAATACAAGGCCGACCTGCAATTATTTCATTTCATGCAAGCAATGCTCTTCCCGATGATGAAGAATCTGCGGAAAGCCCTATAAACTATGATCACTGGGCGCAGTATTATACAGGAGATGAAATATCTAACCATGAAGTTGTGGCTATAGGCTATGACGATAATTTCCCGAAGGAATATTTTACACGAACTGTAAATGGTCAGACTGTTGAGGGCAGCACTCCTCCGGGTGACGGAGCTTTTATCATAAAGAATAGCTGGGGCGGAAATGAATATGCTCCGGATGATCCTAATTATAGTGAATGGGGTTATAAGGGCAGCGGATACTTCTATCTTTCATATTATGACGAAAGTATTTCCGATGTCAGTTCGTTTGAATTCTACCCTGATTCAGAAAGCGGAGTGGAAATTTATTATTATGCCCAGCATGATTATCTCACAGGAACAATTTGTCAGGATATCGTGATCCCTTACGAGCTTAAAACTGCTAATGTTTTCTATTCATCCAGTGACTCATTTATAAGCCGTATATCCGCTGTCACAAATTATGCTTTCACAAACCTGAAATATGAAATTTATAAAAATCCGGATGACAATGATCCTACCTCCGGTACTTTGCTTGAAAGCGGAGATGTATTATTTGATTTCAGAGGTCGGCACAGTATTGAACTTAAGAATAAATATCTCATAAAAAAAGGAGAAAAATATTCCGTAGTTATAACTCAGGTTACTGACTGCTATGATCCGGATATGAACATTATTGACGGATATGTTTTTGTATTCCCTGTTGACAATGTAGGTAATGCCGATTTGGGCATAATTGCAAACTCAGTTATAAACCACGGTGAGAGTATGTATTATATCTGTGATGAGGGCTGGCTTGACTATGCAGATTATTTAGATGAATTCAAACAGTATGCCTATGATACAACTATTAATTTATACGGCGAAGAAGAATGTCAAAAAGCATTTCCGAATGGATATGAAAGCATCGTTTTAGATAACTTCCCGATAAAGGCATTTCTGATACCTGCGGCTATGTACAGTTGTCCTCACGGAGATATGGTACTTGTTCCGGAAAAAGCTCCGACGGAAACTGAAAACGGCAATGTGACATATTATATTTGCAGAAGCTGTGATAAGTGGTTCATGGATGCCGAAGGAACACAGGAAATAACCGATCATGATACTGTAGTGATTCCAGCTACAGGAAAGAAGGAAGAACCTACAGAACCAACTGAACCAACAGAGCCAACAGAACCAACTGAACCAACAGAGCCAACAGAGCCAACAGAGCCAACTGAACCAACAGAGCCAACAGAACCAACAGAGCCAACTGAACAAACAAAACCAACAGACCCCGAAAAGCAATTGGATCCTGTAAATCCAAAAGATAATTCACCTAAGAATGAAACAGAAAAGCAATCGGCAGACCAGACTGATAACAAGAG
>CACZSM010000083.1 GCA_902783815.1 uncultured Ruminococcus sp. | reverse complement strand
TCTCGACAGCTTTGCGGGTAGCGGCACCACCGCCCATGCGGTGCTGAACATGAACAAAGCTGACGACGGCAACCGCAAGTTTATTCTTATCGAGATGATGGACTACGCTGATTCTATCACGGCAGAAAGAATAAAGCGTGTGATCAATGGGTATGGCGACGGCAAAAAAGCTGTTGAGGGTATCGATGGCAGTTTCAGTTATTACGAATTGGGAAAACCTATCTTCAACGGCGAATTGCTCAATGAAGATATAGGGGAAGACGAGATCCGCAAGTACGTTTATTTTACCGAAACCAAACAGCCTTTGGAACAGCGCAAAGTTGACGAACCCTATTATCTCGGCAAGCATGCTGATAATGCTTACTATTTCTTCTATGAAAAGGAAGCTATCACTACGCTGAACAATGACTTTTTAAGTACTATCCAAACAAAAGCGGGCGCCTATATCATATATGCCGACTTGTGTACGCTGAGTGATAGAGAACTTGAAAAGTATAATATCACATTCAAGAAGATCCCGAGAGATATTTCAAGACTATAAGGTGAAATTATGGAATTAAACAAATATCAAAAACGAGCTATGCGCAATCTATCAGATTATCTGGATTGCCTGAATCAATATGATATTTCTACAGCTTGGACCGAATATTGGAAGCTGCAGGATATAGCTGTGGGATTTGGCGGCGTTCCTGCATATAAGGATGAGATCAAAGGCGTTCCGCATATCTGCTTTAAGGTTCCGACAGGCGGCGGCAAGACTTTTATGGCATGTTCTTCGCTTAAACCGATTTTCGATAAAATGCCTTTAGATAAGCCGAAGGTTGTCGTATGGCTGGCACCGTCTGACGCTATCATTGAGCAAACGATCAAAACACTTTCAAATGTTGAACACGCATATAGACAGAGAATTGATAGAGATTTTTCGGGAAAAGTTGGCGTATATACAAAAGAGCAGCTGCTGAACGGACAGAACTTCTCTCCAGATACTGTCAGAGAAATGCTGACGATCTGTGTACTGAGCTACGCTTCTTTGCGTGTAGACAGCAAGAAAAAAGATGTCAGAAAGGTTTATCAGGAAAATGGAAACCTGAAACGCTTTGCCGACTATTTCAAAGATGATGAAGTGCTGTTAGCCGATACAGACGAAACTGCTTTGATTCAGGCGTTGAGGCATCTTGAACCTGTCGTAATCGTTGATGAGAGCCATAACGCAAGCTCAAATCTGAGCAAAGAAATGCTTAATAATCTCAATCCGTCCTTTATTCTCGATTTAACGGCGACTCCAAAGAAAAACAGTAATATCATTTCGTATGTCGATGCTCGTGAACTCAAAAGCGAGAACATGGTCAAGCTGCCTGTTGTGGTTTACAATCGGGATAATGTAAAGGATGTCCTTCGTGATGCAGTTAAGCTGCGCGGCAGTATTGAGCAGCAAGCTGACGTGGAATATGAGAACGGCGGCAAATATATCCGACCAATAGTGCTGTTTCAGGCAGAGCCGAAAACAAGCTCGGATACAGTCACTTTTGAGAAACTGAAGGATAAGCTCATTTCCTATGGTATTCCGCAGGAGCAGATCGCAATCAAAACATCAAATGTTAATGAGCTTAAAGGCGTAGATTTATTGCGTAAAGGCTGTGAGATAAGATACATTATCACGGTCAATGCGCTGAAAGAAGGCTGGGATTGTCCGTTTGCTTATATTTTAGCTTCTGTGGCAAACAAGAATTCAAGAGTGGATGTCGAGCAGATCCTCGGCAGGATACTCAGACAACCACACGCTACAAAGTATAAGATGCCTTTGCTGAATACTTCCTATGTGCTGACATCCTCTTCAAATTTCCGCTCAACGCTTGATGAGATCGTAAAAGGCTTGAACAAGGCAGGATTCAGTAAAAAGGATTACAGGATAGGAGCAGATGAAGAAACACCGTTCAAGCCTGACGTAGCGGAGCAACCGAAGGTGGAGGATATTACGTCAAACGATGAACCTACCAATGAGCATTGGCTCGATACGGAACTGCCCGATGATTTTCATATTGACACGACAGCGGCGGCTCCGACAGATGAATTAACACAGATGGTTGAACAGGCTACAACAGCCGCACAGCAGTATGATGAAGAATTGGAGAGCAGCGGTAACGATGGATTTTTTGGTGGTGATTTAGGGGATATGTTAAATCAATACCCGATGCAGGAGCAATTTAAAGAAGACGCGATGGCATTGACCGTTCCGCAGTTCTTCATTAAAGGAACTCCCAATATCATATTCAGTCCCGACGGATATACTCTGCTTGAAAAAGAAAATTTATCGGAGGGCTTTTCGCTGAATAAGGTTTCTGCCGATATACAGTTTAATCTGGCGACAGGCGAGATGTTTGAGGTCGATATAGCCGAAAAGGGCGAGGCGATACCCAAATATCGCAGAGCTGCAAAAGCGGAGAGCGAACAACTGAGAGAGTACCTTAAACAGATCTCAAGCAAAAATCGTATTTCTGCTTGCGCCACCTTGCTGACAGCTCAGATCAACAAGAACAACCGTTACTCAACAGAAGAAGTAAAGGATTATGTTACCCGTGTCATCAGCGAGATGGACGAGGACGCCTTGAACGCAATGGAAAGCTCTATTCCGTTTTATGCTTCTAAGATTCGGGATAAGATCGAGGAATACGAGAAAGAGTACCGCAAGAAGCGGTTTGAAGATTTGATTGAAATCAATAAAATCATTTGCCAAGAGGATGGCGCATATTCTTTCCCGAAAGTGATCACTCCTACAGCAAGCTTTGACAGTTTGGATAAATCACTATATACATCAGAATGTAATGATCTAAACAATTTTGAATTCAGGCTTATAAGCAATGTCGTTCCTCTTGATAATGTGCTGTGGTGGCATAGAATCATCGACAGAAAAGGCTTCCGGCTCAATGGATTTATCAATCACTATCCCGATTTTATTATCAGAACAAAAAGCGGTATCACAGTTCTGGTTGAAACAAAGGGTGAACATCTGAAAAACGAGGATAGCAGAGATAAGCTCGACCTCGGCAAGAAGTGGGATCTGTTGAGCGGTGCAAGGTTTAAGTATTATATGGTATTTGAGAAAAAGGAAATGGAGATCCAAGGATCATATACAATGGATCGGTTTATTGAGATATTGAAAAACCTTTGATATTATGAAACGGTAGTAAAATTATGGCTTATTCAGAAAATTACCGCCCAATCTATGTCCTGCAAATCCTGTATAATCACTCGGACGAAGATCATCCTATTACGATCTCAGAGATTTTATCCTTTTTGTTGGATGACTATGGTATTAAATCTAATCGGCAAACGATCAAGAAAGATATAGATAATATTATAGCCGCCGGAATAGATGTTGATTTTTACAGAAGCTCACAAAACCAATATCGCTTTATAGACCGCAATCTGGATTTAGCAGAGTTAAAGGTTATTATTGACGCTGTTGCAGCGGCAAAGTTTATTCCTAAAACCAAAAGCGAGACTCTTATTAACAAACTCAGTAAGTATGGCGGACCCTTCGCATCCAAAACCTTGAAGCGCAGCGTAGAGGTCGAGAACAGGATAAAGCACGGAAGTGGCAAAGTATTCCTTACTGTCGATACAATTCATAATGCCATCAACGGCAAAAGAAAGATTTCTTTCAAATATTGCACCTACGATGATGAAAAGGGGAGAGTCCTCAGAAACAATGGCGAGGGATATATATTCAGTCCATATAAGCTCGTGTGGAATGGTGATTATTATTACATGGTCGGACATTCCGATAAGTATGATGACATAGTAAGTTTTCGAATTGATCGTATTGATGATGTCCCGACGGTACTTGAAGAAGAAGCTGTACCTGCTCCTGACGGATTTGATATCAACGAATATGTCAGCACGATGTTTCGAATGTTTGATGATGATCGAAAAACAGTTGAACTCCTTTGTAAAGACGGTACAATGAGTGCAATCGTTGATCAGTTTGGCGAAAACATTAAGCCATATGATACAGACGGCGATACGTTCAAAGTTAAGGTACTTACTGCAACAAGCCATATATTCTATAGTTGGATATTCGGCTTTGACGGTAAGGTAGAGATATTAGCTCCGAAAGAGGCTAAGAAAGATTATGCCGATATGATAAAGAGGGCAGCAGAAAAGCAAAATATATGATAATTAGGTGTGGTGATGTCATTTGGCGTCACCACATTTCTTTTTACGAAAAGGCTATTGAAATTTAAAACAGGCTGGTATATAATAGATACACAGCAAAGAGAACAACTGTTAGCGATAGCTTGAAGGTGGTTTTTATATGAGATCTAAAAGCAAAGAGCTAAAACTGAAGATATATAACTTTGTAAATGTTTTTCGACGAGAATACGGGTATTCTCCTTCGATTGGCAAAATAGCAGATCAATTTGGGTATAGTCGTACTACCATATATAAGTATCTGATTGAGATGGATAAGGAAGGAATGATCGTCTATAAAGGTGATTCTATCGAGACGAAAGAGTTGAATTCCGAAAATACTCTCCTATCCGCCTGCCAAATCGTTGGTTCTATACCATGTGGTGAAGCTGTGACTGAAGAAGAGTATGTTGAAGATTATGTAAATCTGCCGGCTTCAATTTTTGGCAAGGGAACTTTCTACATACTCCGAGCAACAGGAGATTCTATGGTTGACGCAGGGATCTGCGAAGGCGATATGGTAGTTATCGAGCAGCAAACAGTAGCTGAAGTTGGAGACATAGTAGTTGCTCTTATCAATTCAAATGAGAATACATTAAAAAAGTATAGCGGAATCAATGAAGACAATAAAGTCGTTCTAAGCTATATGAATGAAGATGTATATCCCAATGAAGAGATCCTTGTAGATAAACTGATAGTTCAAGGTGTAGCTAAATATGTCATTAAAAATTTAAGCGGAATACATAAGCCCAATTATTAAAAGCTCTTTAATTTATGTGCTTTTCCGATGATGATATTGATGTTGACGGTATCAGAGAAGTGAATAAGTACAAATTTTATAAATCAATATTATATGTTACGGAGGTAAGAGATGTCTCATATTGATAATTCTGTTGATGTGGAATGTCCGATCTGCGGGATGTTGAACAAGTCACTTGATTTGAACGAAACAGATGGTTGGATGGAATGCGAAAAGTGCGGTAATGCTGTTCAAATACTGAAATATGTAAGAACACACAGGATACCGACATATCGAATGGAAGACTGTCAGGTCTTAGTTTCTCTAACGAATAAATAAAGCTAAAGCAAAGGAGATAGGCAATGCTGCAAGATTGGAGGATCTACTCTTGGTATTGTCCGAACTGTAACACAGAAGTAAGCGGCATAAAAGACAAGAAGAATCAGATCAAAGCGGAATGTCCAGTGTGCGGCGTGGAGATGGTTCGCACAAAAATTGGAAGAAGACATTTAAAAATCGATATTTACACACCGCAAGATGAGGAAGATATCGATTATGGATATCAGGAGGTTATTTAGTCAATCTATTTTAAAAACAGTTAAAATATAATCAGCGGCATCACGACGGAAAGGCTGAGATGAAACAGGCTGCGTAAGTCCTTCTCCAGGTCACTTGACCGTGTGGCGATGAAAATCGCCCGAATATTCATCGGTAGTTATTCCAGACATAAGTGAGAGACCACCGACAAGGAAAGATTGATAGAGTTTATCTATCAGTCTACCCTGTCGGTGGTCTTTTTTGTTTTTACCGACAAAGAAAATAAATATTCTAAGCCTGAAGTACAAGGGCGAAGGATACAAATACGCTGATCTCATATTGATTATGGAAAAGCAGTATTGGTACCCTTAGTTTGTTGCACCCTTTTTCAGGCGAGCAAAGCAAGAGTCCTTTCATCAGCGTGTTTGTGTCCTTCGACACAAGAGGAACAGCAATGTTCCATAGGCGATGGGAGGACGTTTTGTATTGTGCAAGAGCTCCTCCGAAACGAATTGAAATCTCGACAAAAATATCAATTTAATTCGGAGGATAAAAATGAAAAATTATCAGAAGACTGCTTATGCGGCAAATAAATACAGCGAAGATATCGTTTACAACTCGGAGGTTTCAGGTGACACAGCTATTACTTTGGAGAGCTTTTTGAAGTCTGATCCTACCTTGACGGAGGCTGATTTTAAATTCTGGAAGAATTGGTCAGACTCTAATTATGAAGAGGAATCAACTATTGCAAACAGAGTCACGAAGAATAATGTTTCTTTGTCCAGATTAGATGAAGCTGTTTCGGGAGCTTCTATAACCTTAGAAGAGATGCTGGAAAACGCAGAAGAAGATGACATGATCGAGGAATGTTATAGCTTTGCGATTGAAACTTTTATGTCTGATAAACGACTTTCAGAAAAAATGAAAAGGAGGTTTATTCTGCGTTATGAGAAGGGAATGAAATACGAGGATATAGCAGAGCATGAAGGAGTCAGCAGGAAAAATGCTACAAAAAGCATAACCGCAGCTTTATCAATTTTTAAATCCTACTTTGTGAAGAAGTATTTGGATATGGGCGGCAATCCCGAAAATCTAATCTAATTTTATTGTGAAAACACATAAAAGCAAAGTCGTAGATTTGGTAAAAACGCTGAAAAATAAAAAAATTTCGAAAAATCGGGGTGCATTTTTCCGATTTGAGTGCAATAGGTGAAAGGCTTGTTTCTTTCCACCGAATAGTCTCAACTCGCCAGAGACCATTCGGTGTTGCTCTTAGAAAATTTCATATCAGCATTTAAAATACTTTCTTTCTGTTGTGAGCTACAGAAGCGGACGCGCAAG
>CACZSM010000082.1 GCA_902783815.1 uncultured Ruminococcus sp. | reverse complement strand
TTTTCGATGCGCTCTTGATGTTCCTGTTATTGCTTCGTCAGCGTAAATGCCTGCAAACTGCCAACCCTCTTTGGAGGTTATCAGCTTTGTATAATAATCTTTCTGCTTTATGTAGGAGCTTTGCTGTTCATCATTTCCTGTCGATACCCGGCAATACGCCGCTACCCGAAGTTCTTTTATTGTTTTAAGAACCGCCCCACTCCTGACAGAACGCTTTGTCGCAGGAATTACCGATACATTTGCGCTTGCTTTGACTTCCATTAGAATCCCCTCCTGATCTCTGTTACCGAATCATCAAGCCACTTTATTTTTATCTCAGCTGCTGAAATGACCGTTATTGAATTTATTATTGCCCTTGCGTATTTATCAAAGAGTACCGCAAGAATATCCATCTCGTTTTTCTCTGCAAGAAGCTCCAGCAATTCTTTTCTCAGGTCATAATACCTTGACGCTGATATTTGTAGTTCTGATATTCTTTCAAGTTCTTCTTTAGCTTTCTGGTTTATTTCCTTTTGATAATCAAGCTCTGCATTTAGTATCTGGTACAGTCTGCTTGTGGGATTCAAACCTTTCAGCTTTTCTTCAAGAGCGTTTATTCTGCTTTCTGATGCTGATTTTTTATTTTCCGATTCATTTATGATGCTTTCAACATTACTTTCACTCTGTATTACCTGTAATGTTTTAGTCAGCATATCAATGAAATTATTATCTCCGAAACGCAGGAAGAAAGCCTGTTTTATTAACATCAAAACTCTTTCTTCTTCGATTTTTTCTCCCTTGCACCGTCTTATGCCTTTGTATATTTCAGCATCAGGACAGAACCAGACCGATGATCTGCCGGATCTGTTGGTATTATAATTTCTGCCGCAATATGAACATTTAAGCAGACCTGTCAAGCCCAACATTTTTCTTTTCTTCCCTGTTTTTCCTGAACCCCGGCTATGGCGATTCCTATTCCTTACAGCCTGAACAGCATTATACAGTTCTCTGTCTATTATTGCCAGGTGGTGGTTATGTATGAGGTACTGTGGAGCTTCGCCGTCATTTTTAATTGTTTTGTGGCTAAGCGGATCAATGGCCACTGTTTTCTGTATCAATACATCTCCAACATAGCGTTCACTTTTAATTATATTCCCGATGTCACGGCCGCACCAACCTTTATCTGTTTTTTTGAGTCTGCCGTGATCCGGCGGCGGTATTCTGTCGGCATTAAGACCTCTTGCAACATCCACATACTTTTTGCCATTTGCAATTTCTCTGAAAATTCTCTGTACTACCTTTGCTTCTTCTGGCACGACTTCAATTTGTCTGAATTTATATCCGCTTTCAGTAACAAAGTATTCATTTATTCCTCTGCAATAGCGGTATCCGTACATCAGAAAATTCGGAACTTCCCCTGACGGGAAGCGTTTTTCATTACCCCATTTTACATTCTCCGAAATAGACAGGCTCTCCTCCTGTGCCAGAGCAGCCAATGCCGTCAGAACAAAACTGCTTACAGCATTGGTAGTGTCGATATTTTCCTTTTCAAAACAGATGCTCACACCACATTTGTAAAGGGTATCAAGAGTTCGTATAAAATCGGCAGTATTTCTTGCAAGTCTTGATACTGATTTGCAGAGGATCCGGTCTATTTTACCCTCTGTCCAGCGTCTTATCAGCCGATTAAGACCTTCCCGGCATTTTTTCTGACTGCCTGATAAGCCGTAATCAGCGAACACTCCGGCAGATATCCAGCTTTTATTTTTTGACAGTGTTTCTTCAAAATAAGCCTTCTGCACCTCAAAGGAATTTTCCTGATCGTTACCGTCTGTCGATACTCTGATATAAGCCGCTACACGGAGCTTATCAGTATAATGAACAGTTTTTTTAAAATCAGATTGTTTAAGAAACATATTGTCACTCATTTTTGTCCTCCTCTCTATGATCCTACAATAGATAGGGAACCTCTGAAAACCTCCTTCCGCCTCACCTACGAAAAAATTTACGGACGCAAACGGATTCGTGTCCAGTTTTTCAGAGAACCCCAATAATATATTACTATTAACACGACCCAAGTCAATGAAAATAACAGTCTTATATCCACTGAAAATAAACTATTATTTCCTCATATGGGCTTAACTGTTTATTGCAAATACGCAAGTATATCGTATAATAAAAAAACTCACGGACAAAAATGATTTAGTTCTCATCCGTGAGCTTTTTATTACACATAATATTCAAGTATTAATTTTTTTGCAGCGTTGATTATTATTCTCTTGCAGAAATTTAAATCTTGTGAGAAGCAGAACTACGATGTTGACATTTTGAAGAAAATATGTTATAATGTAAGTATTCTAACATTCAGCTTGCTTACAATTTTTTGAAAGTATTGCTGACTCTGATACAAGGAGGAGATGGCGTGGAGGAAAAAACAAAAAATGTCGGACTGGAACTCAGCAAGACCAATAACCTTCTGAAACGGAATTGGATGCGGTCCGATATCAAAAAGGAAATGATGGATGCTACCGGAAAAAATGGCTGGATAATCGGCTATATCGCGGATCATCCGGACAGAGAGATCTTCCAGAAGGATATCGAAAATGAGTTTTCTCTCAGACGATCTACTGTGTCAAGTATGATACAGCTGATGGAAAAAAAAGGACTTGTCGAAAGAGTCGGGGTCGGTTATGATGCAAGACTGAAAAAACTTGTGCTTACGCCAAAGGCTCAGGAAATTCACAGCAGAATGATGGCGACTATTCAAAACTGTGAGGATACCCTGCGCAGCGGTATTGACGATGACGAACTTCAGGTTTTCTTTTCAGTTCTGGAAAGGATCAGGAAAAATGCTGAAAAAGAGGAGGTCAACCAATGATAAAAACACTTGCGAAAAGTATCAGGGAGTATAAACTTCCTTCAATACTTGCTCCGCTGACAGTTACTGGTGAGGTAATTATGGAGGTGCTTCTGCCATTTCTTATGGCGGATCTGATCGATTACGGCGTAAACCGCAATGATCTTGAATTTATACTGAAAATGGGCGGAGCTTTGGCTGCTGTCGCATTTGCAGCACTGATTTTCGGCGTGCTGTCCGGAGTGTTTGCAGCAAAGGCATCCGCAGGCTTTGCAAAAAATCTGCGTCATGATATGTTCTATAGAATACAGGAATATTCATTTGCTAATATAGACAAATTCTCCGCTGCAAGCCTCGTTACAAGAATGACAACGGATGTCACTAATATTCAGAATTCCTATCAGATGATAATTCGTGTAGCGGTAAGAGCACCGTTTATGATGATCTTTGCAATGATAATGTCATTCAGGATAAATGCAGAAATATCATTGGTGTTCGTCGCATTTATACCAGTGATCGCTGTGGCTCTCGGACTTATAATCAAATTCGCACATCCCGTTTTCAAAAGAGTTTTCAAAACATACGATAAACTTAACAGTATAGTACAGGAAAATCTGCATGGTATAAGAGTCGTAAAATCCTTTGTCCGCGAGGATCATGAAGTAGAAAAATTCAGTAAGGTATCTGAGGTCATTTTTAAGGATTTCTCAAAGGCTGAAAAAATTATTGCATTCAATATGCCTGTAATGCAGCTGAGTGTGTATGCCTGCATACTTCTTATTGCCTGGTTCTCCTCAGAACAGATAGTTTTTGGTACAATGACTACCGGAGAACTTGTCAGTATGATGACATATATCCTGCAAATACTTATGAGCCTTATGTTCCTCTCTATGATAATGGTAATGGTGACTCTTTCACGAGCATCCGCAGAAAGGATATCGGAAGTCCTGAATGAAGATCTTGACCTTAAAAATCCTGATAAGCCTGTCAGAGAGATCAGCAACGGAAGCATACGCTTTGAGAATGTCAGCTTCAGCTATTCAAAAAATATGGATAAGCTGTGTCTGAAAAAAATAGACCTCGATATTCGCTCCGGAGAAACAGTAGGCATCATAGGCGGTACGGGTTCTTCAAAATCAAGCCTTGTACAGCTCATTCCAAGACTGTATGATGTAACAGAGGGCAGTGTAAAAGTAGGCGGCAGAGATGTCAGGGAATATGATATTGAAACTCTGCGTGATAATGTCGCAATGGTACTGCAAAAGAATGTGCTGTTTTCTGGCAGCATCAGCGATAACCTGAGATGGGGCAACCCGGATGCAACTGATGAGGAAATCAGACACGCCTGCCGTCTTGCTCAGGCTGAGGACTTTATTGAGCGTATGCCTGATAAGTACGAAACCAATATAGAACAGGGCGGTACAAATGTGTCCGGCGGTCAAAGACAAAGACTCTGTATCGCAAGAGCGCTGCTTAAAAAGCCTAAAATACTTATTCTTGACGACTCAACAAGCGCTGTCGATACAAAAACAGATAAGCTCATACGCAAGGCATTTATGGAGGAAATACCTGATACTACAAGAATAATCATAGCACAAAGGATATCCTCCGTTCAGGATGCGGATAAGATAATCGTAATGGATAAGGGTACGATCAATGGAGTAGGCACACATGATGAACTGCTGAAAACCAATAAGATCTATCAGGAGGTCTATTACTCGCAGCAGAAGGGAAGTGACGAAAATGGCTGAAAAGAAAATGCCGGAAATGCCGAAAAATGCTCCGAGACTTAAAGCTCCGGGAAAAACCGTCAAAAGACTTTTAAGCTATTTCGGAGAGTATAAGCTTAAAATAGTGCTTGTTCTTTTATGTATAGTGATAAGCGCCGGCGCAAGCGCAGTCAGCGCTATGTTCATTCAAATTCTTATCGACAACTACATCACTCCTATGATCGGTACGGAAAATCCTGATTTTTCCGGACTGCTGAATATGCTTCTGGTAATGGGCGGTATATTTGTTGTAGGCGCTCTCACAGGACTTGCATATAACCGTATAATGGTAACGATATCCCAGGGAATACAGAAAAAAATACGCGACCAGATGTTCTCAAAAATGCAGACCCTTCCCATAAGCTATTTCGATACCCATAGTCACGGCGATGTTATGAGCCGCTATACAAATGATACCGATACACTCCGTCAGATGATGTCCATAAGCCTTCCGCAGATGTTCTCATCTATTATTACAATAATAGCCGTATTTGTCGCAATGCTGAGTCTTAATCTGTGGCTTACCCTTTTTGTTGTTGTATTTGTTTTTCTTATACTCAATATAACAAAAAAGATAGCATCCGGAAGCGCAGTCAACTTCATTGCTCAGCAAAAGGAAATAGGCAATGTCAACGGATATATCGAGGAAATGATAAACGGTCAGAAAGTAATAAAGGTATTCTGTCATGAGAACGCTGCAAAAGAGGAATTTGACAAGAAGAATGAAGCCCTCTGTCAGAGTGCTACATCAGCAAATACCTATGCAAATATTCTTATGCCGATAATGAATAATCTTGGCAACCTTCAATATGTGCTAATTGCAATAGTGGGCGGAGCGCTGACATTCTTTAACATCAGTGCAATAACCGCAGGAGTTATCGCATCATTCCTCCAGCTTTCAAAGAACTTCACAAGACCATTCAGTGAAATATCACAGCAGATAAATGCTGTTATAATGGCGCTTGCAGGAGCTGAAAGAATATTTGAGCTTATGGATGAGGAAAGCGAACAGGATAACGGATATGTCACCTTAGTCAATGCAAAATACGACAAGGACGGCAATATCACAGAAACAGATGAGCGTACAGAGATGTGGGCATGGAAGCATCCTCACGGAGACGGTACACTGACATATACAAAGCTCTGCGGAGAGATAGTCATGGATGGTGTAGATTTCGGCTATGTACCGGAAAAGACAGTTCTGCATGATGTAACGCTCAATGCACATCAGGGACAAAAAATAGCCTTTGTCGGAGCGACCGGCGCAGGCAAAACTACAATTACGAATCTTA
Organism: uncultured Ruminococcus sp.; assembly: GCA_902783815.1. GTDB lineage: Bacteria > Bacillota > Clostridia > Oscillospirales > Acutalibacteraceae > UBA1213. Next base: position 3,922 of record CACZSM010000082.1, on the reverse strand, counting down.
TAAACAGGTTCTATGATATTGCTGACGGCAAGATAAGATATGACGGAATAAATATCAATAAGATACGCAAGCCTGATCTGAGAAGATCTCTTGGTATAGTATTGCAGGATGTACACCTTTTCACAGGAACAGTAATGGAAAATATACGCTATGGCAAACTTGATGCTGATGATGAAGAATGTATTGCAGCTGCAAAGCTCGCAAACGCGCATGACTTCATAACAATGCTCCCGGACGGCTATGATACAGTCATTACCGGTGACGGCGGACAGCTTTCACAGGGACAATGTCAGCTCATATCAATTGCAAGGGCAGCAGTAGCAGATCCGCCGGTAATGATACTTGACGAGGCAACATCAAGTATAGATACAAGAACAGAATCTCTTGTACAGAAGGGCATGGATGGTCTTATGTACGGCAGAACAGTATTTGTAATCGCGCACAGGCTGAGTACCGTACAGAACTCGGATGTTATAATGGTACTGGAGCTTGGAAGGATCATAGAGAGAGGCTCTCATGAGGAACTGATCTCTCAGAAAGGAAAATACTATCAGCTTTACACAGGTGCTTTTGAACTTTCATAAGGTGCTTTCCAAAGAAAAAAATCCCACGGTTTAAAGCCGTGGGATAACTTTTACTCAGAGAGCCTGTCAACAGAGCTTAGCTTTTTCTGCATCTGTCTTGTTCGTACTCCTATAAGATTTTCTATATCGGCATCAGCCGCACGAAGATGCTTCTGTGCCTTTGCAAGTGCATCTGAAAATGTATCAAATTCTGTTTTTACCGCTCCAAGTACGGACCAGACTTCACTGCTGCGCTTTTGTATAGCAAGAGTCCTGAATCCCATCTGTAATGAATTCAGCACCGCCGCCATTGTTGAGGGACCAGCAATATTTACATTGTAGTCATGTTGTAAAACTGCTACAAGTCCGCTGTTTACTACCTCTGCATACAGACCCTCGAACGGAAGGAACATTATTGCAAACTGTGTTGTTGACGGAGGTGATATATACTTATCATGAATATCCTTTGCGCATTGTCTTAAAGCTATTTCAAGCTCCTTTTTTGCAGCTGTTATCCTGCTTCTGTCTCCACTGTCATAAGCATCCTGAAGCTGTGCATAGCGGTCTCCGTTGAATTTTGAATCTATCGGCAGATATACCACCTTGTCCTCTTCCGCCCCCGGCAGCTTTACGGCAAATTCCACTCTGTTCGCACTTCCCGGAACTACAGCAGCATTTTCTTCATACTGCTCAGGCGCAAGTATGTCACGAAGAATAGCTCCAAGCTGTATTTCTCCGAGTATTCCCCTTGTCTTTACATTTGAAAGAACCTTCTTGATATCGCCTACTCCGTTTGCAACCTCCTGCATCTCTCCGATACTCTTATACACCTTTTCAAGTTCATCACTTACACGCTTAAAGGATTCCGTCATTTTCTTTTCAAGAGTTTCCTGCAGCTTTTCATCAACAGTTCCTCTTATTTCTGAAAGTCTTGCATTGTTATCGGAATTCAGCTTGTCCAGCTTCTGCTCCAGAGTAGCTCTTATCGCCTCAAGACAAGCATTATTATCTCCTGTCAGCTTATCAGAATTCTCTGATATTGCTCTGCGCATCTGTTCCAGTTTATTTTCCGTATTCTTCTCAAAACTTCCGAGTCTTTCCTCATGCTGCATCAGCTGAGCATTAATATTCTTTTTCATTGAATCTATACGCTCATTCATATCGGCAAGTCTGTCATTCAGAGTTTTTTCCGTATGAAGCAGATTATCACTTATATCCTTTGATGATGCAGCGGCTTTTGTATCTGCAATTGATATCATCTGACGGAGAAGTTTGCTTTGTGAATCTGCTGAGCCTTGCTGCTGCTTTTGCAGATTGTCCCCAAGTGAGAGTATGCTCCTCTGGACAGAAGTTCCGGAATTCTGTACTGCCGTCTGAACATTACTGTTAAGCTCCTGCCTGAGCTGACTCAGCGCAGCATCGTTATCCTGTTTCTGCTTATGTATATCGTCCCTGAGCTGTTCAAGTTCTCTTTTCAGATCTTCAAACCCCCTGCTGTCGGCAGTGGGGTTCTGTTTTTTCAGAGTAACGAATATCATTGCCGCCAGTATCAGGATCACAATACTGACAGCAAAAACCACATATTCCATAATTTCCTCCATATCAATAAATTCCCTGTACAGTGACTTCTCCGGAACTGACAGAGTATTCCTTTCCGCTATCATCCGATACGATAAGTTCACCGTTAAGACTGATATCCTTTGCCGTACCCTCGATAACATTTCCATATCTTGTAAAGGATACCTTTCTGCCAAGCGTCGCACAAAGTCCTTTGAACATATCCATATCCTCCACTGACAAGCTTACAAGAAATGAGGATATGACCTTATCAATTTTTTGCAGAACACATCTGAAAAAGTCATTGCGGTCGATCATTTTTTGTGTCTCCAGAAAAAGTGATGATGCCTTTTCTGATATTTCCTCCGGGAAAAGTCTGTTATTAACATTTATTCCGATGCCTATGATAATAAAATCCACGCGGTCAATCTGCGCAGCCATTTCCGTAAGTATGCCGCACAGCTTCCTGTTCCCCACGATTATATCATTAGGCCACTTTATCTTTGCATCTATGCCTGTATATTCTCTGATCGCAAGGCAAACGCCAAGTCCTGCTGCAAGAGTGATCGCCGATGCGTCAGAGGGGAGCATATCCGGACGCAAAAGAACTGAAAAATATAGTCCGCCTTCCTGAGAGTCCCAATTCCTGCCAAATCTGCCCTTACCGTCGGTCTGTTTTTCCGCAGCGGCGACAAGTCCGCTTATACCACCCTTTGAAGCCCGTCTTTTCAGTTCGGAATTTGTTGAATCCGTTTCTTTCAGCACTATTATTTCTTTTCCTATGAGTCCAGTATTGAGATCACGGCTTATCACAGAAACTTCAAGGATATCCGTATCCTTTTCAAGATGATATCCCTTATTTGTTGATGATGTTATATGATAACCGTACTCTCTCAGCGCCTTGATACTTTTCCATACCGCCGTTCTGCTTATACCAAGACGGCGGCTTATTTCCTCGCCGGAGACATATCCTTTGTCTTCCCGCAGCATTTCAAGTATTTGTTCGTTCATGCCTTATCCCCCGATTGGAGATATCCGTTATTTTCAAGCAGCTTTTTCAATTCCCTGATAATATCGTCAAGATCAGAGGCAAGAAGTTCTGTATTGCCGTACATATCGCGGAACATTTTTGTAAGGTTCTCTTCAAAATTATCCGGCAAGAGGGCGCAATTCTTTTTACAGAGGGATATCAGTCGTTTTTCACCTGGATGAGTAAGTCTGTTGAGCGCAAAAATAACATCAAAATATGTTTCCACAAATCCCGTAATACGGTGGTTTATGCTTACCAGATCATTTCTCTTTACAGCTTTTTCTACCTGTACACGGAAACTGTCAATACCCTCGCTTACCAGGTGCATATTTCTCCTTATTATAGTATCACAGACATTCTCCGGCAAAGGCTCTGCGCATTTCTTTTGCAGATCCGTAAGTATGCCATTACGGTCAAAGAATATCTGCGCTGTCCTGATATTATGCAGGAAGCAGGTAGAGTATCCGTTGAATGACTTTTTGCCGCTGAGCATGAATTCTACAAAAGGTTCCATCCTTTTAAGTTCCCTGTATATGATATCGACCTTTGTACCGATCTTAAGGATACAATTATCCTCAGTTTCCCAGTAGTCATTTTCAATTTCCAGTCTGCTGCACAGGGGTTCAAGAATTGCTTTTCTTTTATCCGGATCTATCTTCTCATTATAATATACATACATATCATAATCAGACATAGCATCATCATTTCCACAGGCTCTTGAACCTCCTACAGCTATTGCACATACATCATCAATTGCTGAAAGACTGTCGAT
>CACZSM010000081.1 GCA_902783815.1 uncultured Ruminococcus sp. | reverse complement strand
CTATCTTTTCGTCAATTTCGCTGATGATATTCTGCGATTGCTTCATGCTGCTCTGCACTGCCTCGTTCAGCTTGTCGGTATTATCTATCATACCGTTGATTACTGCAAGTATAGCCCTGTGCAGCTTGTCCTCATGCAATGACGGAGATTTCTTACAGGTTATCTTTGCACTTTCCAGACGGTCAGCACAGCGCCATACTCCCTTTTTGCCGTCACCGATCTTCCATATTGTTCTTCTGAAAGGTTTTCCGCAGTGAGAGCAATATAATAACTCTGTCAGAGCATAATCCGTATGATACCTACCCTTGTCAGCTTTCTTTTTTGACCTGTTTGCATCCGCACTTCTCTTGGCAAGCTCCAGACGAACCTTATCCCAGGTCTCACGGTCAATAATAGCATCGTGACAGTTCTGTATCAGGTATTTCGGCTTCTGTCCCTGATTTTTTGCTCTTTCGTGTGTAAGACAGTCCACTGTATAGGATTTCTGCAAAATCGCATCGCCCACATATTTTTCATTTCTGAGTATGATATTGATATGTGCCCTGTTCCATACAGTACTGCCATTTCTTCTCATAACCTTACGTTTGGTCATTTCAGCGGCAATTTCACGCATACTCTGACCATCTGCAAAGGCTTTGAAAATATATCTTACTGCCTCTGCCTCTTTTTCGATAATGACAGGCTTTCCGTCATCCCCAAGACGATAGCCGAGAGTCTGACGCATACAGTAACGAACATTGCCTTCCCGGAATGAACGCTCAATACCCCATGTCACATTCCTGCTTATGGATTCCGATTCAGCCTGTGCAAATGATGCGTAAAGACTGATCGCAAACTCTGAGCTTGCTGAAAGTGTGTTGATATTCTCTTTTTCAAAAATCACCGCTATTCCAAGTGCTTTAAGCTCACGAACATAGTCCAGACTTTCAGCGATAAGTGCCTGTACTGCCATAAAATCTTCTCGGCTTATTATTGCCGGATGACAGTCACGAATATAAAAGCTGTCTGCATTTCCTCTGTTGATCTTCCAGGATTCACCCATAAAAACAGACCAGGTTTTCTGCCAGCGAATATCACCTATGTATTTTTCCTGTTTCAGTATCTTAAGTATTGTCACATTATTCCATTTCTTTCCAGTTGGTGAAGGAATATTATCCTCATTAAAAATGACGGCTATTCGTCTTGCACCATTTCCGCTGAGATACAGGGAAAATATGCGTTTTACGACTGCCGCCTTATCATCATTTATTATCAGTTTGCCGTTCTGTTTTTCATATCCATAAGGCACTCTTGCAATACCGAGAGTACCATTCGCCATTTTCCTTTTCAAACTCCATCGGATATTTTTGGAAATAGAACCCGATTCCTCCTGCGCCAGACCTTCCATTATAGTAACCATTATTTCATCGGATATTCTTGCTGTATCAATTCCCTCTTTTTCAAAGCATACCGTGATCCCGAGCCGCTTAAGCTCTCTCAGCGTGACAAGGCAGTCCTTTGTATTACGGGCAAATCGGCTGATCGATTTTGTATATATTCTCTCTATTCTTCCCGTCCTGCAATCATCAAGCATGCGCTGAAATTCAGGTCGTGTTTCTGCTTTTGTTCCGCTTATTCCAAGATCGGCATAAACGTCAATAAGTTCTTCTATAGGAGAATTTGCAAAAAGCTGGTGAAAGTACATTTTCTGTGTTTCATATGAATGAAACTGATCACTTTGCATTGTTGATACACGACAGTAAGCACCGACCTTTTTCTTTAACGGATATGTTGGCATATACTGCTCTATATAGTTTATTTTCCGCATAAGCACTGCCTCCTTTCGTGTCAATGTTATCTAATATTCAGGTTAAAGTCAACGATTATAACGCCGATTAAGAGGCAATATGTGCAGTTTTATTTGTTGCAATTATGAAATAAAGTATAAGTAAATCAAGTGAATTAGAATATAGTTTCCGCAGATATTTGCTGCGAAAAACTATCGTAACAAATACCTTCGGTCGTTATAAACTATAGAGCCTTATTTCATAAGCTCATTTACTCTTACCTGCACCTTGCCGTAATCATATCCGGCAGAGGTAAGTTTTGCTTTACGCTCATCACCGTTGCCCCATTTGCCCTGAACAACTTCCTTTGCGATCTCATCTACAGATTTGAGAGCCGGTTTT
>CACZSM010000080.1 GCA_902783815.1 uncultured Ruminococcus sp. | reverse complement strand
GCTTGGTATATTCATCGTAAAAAAATCAGTTGATGATGTTTTTTACGAATATAAAGACGGTCATAATAATCTGACAATAAAAAAGAAACTTTAAGGAGAGACGATCATGGAAATCAAATCAACGAAAAATAATCAAGCCCGATGTCAATATCATCATTGTGACCGCCTATGCGGATTATGCGCTTGAAGCCCTCAGGCTCTATGTCAGCGGATACATACTCAAGCCTTTCAGGGATAAGGATATAGAGGACGCTCTTGATAATCTGAGAAAACCCCTGAGTGCACCTCCTAATAATCCTCAAAAGTCTTCGATAACAAGCCGATAACATTTTCACGACAGAAGGAAAAAGAAATGCTTGCCTATCTGATATGCCTCAACGGTTCATCGGCAAGCAGAGGCGAGATATGCGCGTATCTTTTTGAAAACGACGATCTCGAAAAGAAAAACAACGAATATCTTAAAAAGATCATTTATTCATTAAGAAAAGATCTTTCCCGTCTCGGAATTGATGGTCTGCTGGTACACAGCAGAAATTCATATTCCGTAAACACCGGAATGATTGAATGCGATTATTACGATCACCTTGCAGGACGAAGCAAAGCAAGCGACAGCGAGATCTACAGCGGAGGTTTTATGAACCAGTACAGCTGGGCGGAAATGTTCAAATGTACTTTATGACTGTTTCGGATCGTGTAATAAATCCGCACGCAGTACCCTTCAAGCTGACCGGACGGACTTTGAATCGTACAGAAACGATCCTATCGGTATTACCTTGAAAGCAAAAACAAAATATAAATTATTAAAAAGGAAGTAAAAGTATGAATGCTTTTGAAAAAATGATGGCTCACCTGGTCCTTAAATGTGCGATTTTTTACGGAAGGCATAATAGAAACAGGTATATTTCATTAAGCAAAAAAGCGGATGTATGCGGTGAAAAATTTCTGATGAAACAGCTTAGGCTAAGCAGGAACACCGAGTACGGGAAAAAATATGGATTTGCTGATATTCACAGTATCTCTGATTACCAGAAGAGGGTGCCTCTTTCTACTTATGATGACTATAAGCCCTATATAGACAGAATGGTCGAGACGGGTGAGCAGGGACTTCTGACAGGCAATTTTGTCGATTACTTTTCAAAGACCTCAGGAACGATCAAGGTAATGAAAATGATCCCCACTGTAAAGGGCTCCTATACGCATTATCTGAGAAGCTGTACGATCATCTTTGCAGATCTGGGAGACGAGCTGAAAAAGAAAGGCGGTTCCATCAGATACGGCAGAGGAATGAACCTTATCGAGAGCGGCGGAGAAAGGACACCGAGCGGGATCAGAACAGGTTATATCTCAGGCTACAGCATCGGAAGAGCCAATCATTTTTTGAAATACATCACTTGCCTGCCCGATGAGGTTTTCGAATATACGGAACCGATGGATATGAGATATATAAAAGCAAGATACGCTCTTCAGGATCCTGACCTGACATACATGGCATCAGTATTTATGTCCGGTCACACCGATACGATGGCGTATATCATCGAAAATCATGATATGCTGACCAATGACATTGAAAAAGGCGTTATAAACAAGTCCGTTGACATACCGGAGCATATAAGAAGCAAACTGGAAAAACGCCTCTCTCCGGATCCGAAGCGTGCATCAGAGCTTCGCAATGCCTTTGCGAATGGAAACGATGAGGGCATTATTCCCAGAATATGGCCATATATGACACTTATTGTCGGTATTGGCGGCGGAGAGTTTTCCCCGTTCATGCAGAAAATGAGATATTATGCAGGACCGGATATCGCTTTCGACTATTTAGTATATGGTGCATCCGAGGGAATGATAGGAACGACACTGAATGCAATCGAAGAAGATTATCTGATGCTTCCTGACGGCGGATTTTTTGAATTCATCCCCGAGGATGATCCTGATGCGCCCCCTTTGCTTTTATGGCAGCTTGAGAAAGGAAAAAAATATGAGCTTGTACTTACCAACGAGGCAGGGCTCTACCGATACAAGATCAAGGATGTAGTAAAGGTAACCGGATTTCTCGGCAATACACCGCTGATACGCTACGCATACCGTAAGGAACAGATCATAAACATTGCAGGTCTGCACATGACAATGGAACACGCTGCCGAAACTATCAAGCTTCTTGAAAAGTCTATCCACACACAGATCAGGGATTACAGCCTTTATGCCGACAACGACTGCGACCCCGGACGCATAGTTCTTTTTATTGAACCGGATAATGCGCTGTCCAAGGAAACTGTAAAAAAGCTGCCTGCGCTGTTTGATGGTATTCTTTCCGAAATAAATGTGGATTATAAGCATTTGCAGGCAGAAAGCGGAGATATTGCACCGGCTATGGTATATGTGGTGAAAAAGGGCACCTATCAGAATATACGCGATAAAAAGAATCAAGGTAAAATCGCAATGAATCAGATAAAATCACTGAGGGTCATAAAAGATAAAGAGCAGTTCGATATGATGACTGCACAGGCTGAAAATGCGACAGAGTAAGCATCTTTATATTGTTCGTGACCCTGCACATAAAAATGCAGTAATTATTAGAATTATGATTACTGGCTGTTGATCGGAGGATAAAAAATGAAAAGAAACAAAGAGGAAATTTTAAAGGCAAGAAAAGAAACACTTTCTACATTCAAGCGCGTTGACGAAAATATATGGACGATAGTTTATCAGGGCTCCTACGGCCTTGATGAGCTCCTTGAAAAGGGCTATAAAGGTCTTTTAGGCCCGATGCGCTTTGCACAGAAGTTTTTCCATTCAAAACAGATATTCATCAATCCGTTTGTCAGAGGTGGCTGTTCCACTTTCAATACAAGAACCCCTGACAATGATGTTATTTTCAGCAGAAACTTTGACTACAAGGATTCTCTGAGTATTGTTATATGGACTTTTCCCGAAAACGGCTACCGCAGTATGACAGTAACGACCGGTTCGTTCATGCTCTACGGAAAGAAGTGGCAAAGACCTGAGAAAAAGAAAAATCATATCCGTGCGATGATCGCTCCCTACTGCTGTATGGACGGTGTAAACGAAATGGGATTAGCCGCAGCCATATTAGAAATAAAGGCAGGCTCCACAAAACAAAAGACCGGCAAGACCCCGATCATAACGCCTTTAGCCGTCAGAGCTATCCTTGATAAATGCAAAAATGTAGATGAAGCGGTCGCACTATTCCAGCAATATGATATGCACGACCCGCTTGGTGTCAACTATCACTATCATTTTGCCGATGCAGAGGGCAACAGTGTGATTATAGAGTATGTTGACAGCAAAATGCACATTATCCGACAGGAGCAGAAAAACGAGAACCAGGTGCTTACGAATTACTTTCTTACCGAAGGCGGCGACAACCGCAGAGAAATGGGTCGTGACAGGTACAAGAGAATCAACGACAAGCTCTGTGAGTGCAAAAACTGCATGACGGAGGAAGGTGCTATGGAGCTCCTGAGCAATTGTACGCTTAATTACCGTCATAAAACTTTTCGTCACATGGTCATCACTGTATGGAGCAGTGTGTATAACCTGACAAAGAAAACGATGAAAATGTGTGCGGGCATGAATTATGATACTATGTATGAGTTTTCACTTGACGAACCCGGTGTGGTGAAAAAAATAAAATAACAGGTGATTTCCCGGAAGCTGAAAAAATCATTCCGGGACACAGCATTTCTGAAAATTTATGGCAAGTGCGATGCGAAGGGCGATGCACTTGCCTATTCTTTCTTTAAAGGTCGTATCAAGAGTAGGATCTGAATCCCTGATCACGGTTTTATCAGTAATATTGTATTTACAGATCAGCGTTCCATCATCACGAAGAATCATATGTTTCAGTCTTTCCTCATAATACTCTTCACCAAGATAACGATACCTGACAGCATCCCTTATGGTAGCTTTATCTGCTTTTTGCTGTCTTTGCTCTTCCGTATCGGAAGGTTCCGGCAGGAAATCAGCAAACTCACTGTTTTGTTCTGCATCATCTAAACCCGTCCGTATTGCCATATACAATTCCTGACATACTACATTAATCATTCCTTCGTCGTTAGATTCTGTAGTATATGTTTTTTATTTTCGCATTATACCATATTACACCCATTATAATACCTGAGATAAGAAGTGCAATTATGGCAATACCGCATATATCAAGAAAAATAATGACTCCAAAATAAAACACCCGGCAACTAAGCCGAGTGTGTCAGAGATATCTTGTTTTTAGTTC
>CACZSM010000079.1 GCA_902783815.1 uncultured Ruminococcus sp. | reverse complement strand
TGAAGAAAACGGAGTGCGGGAGGAATATAATCTGTGCGGTGAAACATGGATTGATATTGATTTGGAAATAAAAAAAGAGACATATTATACACTATACTTGCACAGATACTGAAGCATATCTACATCAGGAAGAACCATGAGTGGGTATAAGTACCAGATCAATATGAATACATGATGCAGCCCATAATGGGCTGCATTATTCATTTTTTGATTGTTGACATCAGTTTTGTTTTGTGTTAAAATAATAATATACAAAGAATACGGAGGTGAATCAAGTGGCTAACGGTGACAGTTGCGGGGCTGGCGGGCGAAAACAGTATCAATTCAAACGCAGCGGGACTGTTGTTGGTTTCCGCTTGATTGTGCTACGCTTGAATTCATGATTGTTGTTCCCCGTATGTGACCTGCCCAGCTCATATACGGGTTTTTTATGCCCATTTGTCCCTTCTGCTTATTAATAATCAGGAGGATAAAAGAATGGATAACAAGGAAATTTTACATACAGCAGAAACAGCGGTAAAACCGGATTACACTGCTGAGATCACAGAAATACTTCGCAGCAATGCTGCTCCGAAAAAGCTAATGTATAAGCTTGAAGATTATCATGCCAATGATATTGCTGATGTTCTTTCAACACTCTCGGAAAATGAAAGAAAAAAGTTCTATCGTATCAGCAGTACAGATATGCTTTCTGAGATCTTCGAGTTCTTTGATGAGGAAGACGCCGGCGTTTATCTTAAAGAGATGGATGTCCGCAAGGCAGCAGCTGTTGTTTCAAAACTGGATACAGATACTGCGGTTGAAATACTCAGGTCGATCGGAAAAGAAAAACGCAGTTTAATAATTGATGCAGTTGACCTTGATGTTCAAAAAGAGATCAAATTGATTGCCTCATTCGATGAAGATGAGATCGGCAGCAGAATGACAACAAATTGCATTATCATTCACGATAATATGACTATCAAAGAAGCAATGAATGAGCTTGTGCGTCAGGCTGCGGAAAACGACAATATTGCAACGCTTTTTGTGGTCGATGATGACGATGAGTATAACGGTGCAATTGATTTGAAGGATCTTATTACTGCACGCAGCGGAAAGCCGCTGTCAAGCATTATTGCGACTTCTTTCCCATATGTATATGCCAATGAGCAGACTTCGGATTGTATTGAAAAACTGAAGGATTATTCTGAAAGCATCATTCCTGTTCTGGACGAGAGCAATAAGCTTCTCGGCGTTATAACAGCTCAGAACATCATTGAAGCTGTTGATGACGAAATGGGCGAGGACTATGCAAGACTTGCTGGTCTTACAGCAGAAGAGGACTTGAACGAGACGCTTATACAGAGTATGAAAAAACGTCTGCCGTGGCTTTTGACGCTTCTTGTTCTGGGAATCGGAGTATCGACAGTTGTTGGCCTTTTTGAAAAGGTAGTTGCTCAATTAACTCTTATTATGGCATTTCAGTCTTTGATACTTGACATGGCAGGTAATGTCGGAACACAGTCTCTTGCTGTGACTATTCGTGTTATGACGGATGAAAAACTGTCTTTCAAACAAAAAATGCAGCTGGTAATAAAAGAAATAAGGATTGGCTTGTGTAACGGTTTGCTGCTTGGTTTTTGTCTTTTTCCTTTATCGGATTATATATATCTTTATTCAAAGGAAAAGAAACAATGTTTGCATTTGCAGTATCAGGCTGTATAGGTGTTTCACTTATGATAGCTATGCTTATCTCAAGCGCTGTCGGTACGTTAATACCGCTGTTCTTCAAAAAAATCAAAGTGGATCCTGCAGTCGCTTCCGGACCGCTTATTACAACGGTCAACGATCTTGTTGCCGTAGTTTCATATTATGGAATCAGCTGGATCTTACTTCTTAATGTTCTTCATCTGGAATAATTCTTATTTAGAACTAAACAAAAGCTCCCCCTCACTAAAGAGAAGTATCTCAACTTCAATTGATGAGGTGGAGCTTTTTTAATTATAAGAAAAGCAGTACAGTAGTTATCATAGCAGGAACTGTGAACGTATCCAATTCACTGGGTGAGAACAACTCTGTTGCAGTACCTGCCAATGCTCCAATACCTGCCATAAGTATGGCATAGGGCATACTTGATGATTGTGACTGTTTTAATATGAATAAGCCTACAACAAATGCAGTAAGCAGCATAGCAAAGCTGCCCTCCCATGATTTTTTGCCGTCCGTAAACCGGCAGTGAACTTTGTGTTTCCCGAAGGGTATTCCAACTAAAGCCGCAGCAGCATCACCGGTTCCCCACATCAAAATCGAAGCTGCAGCAACTTCAGGCTTACCAAAGAGCCCCCATGCAGGAATATGACGATAAGGTTCAGGATTATTTTTGCACGGTAAAACCTCCAATCAGATGTGTATATCTGATTAGCTGCGCCGCACATTTCGGACTATTTGTCAATACCTTTTTATGAAAATTTACATTATATACATAAAAAAGATGTAAGAGTTTTGGTCTCTTACATCTTTTTCTT
>CACZSM010000078.1 GCA_902783815.1 uncultured Ruminococcus sp. | reverse complement strand
TGACCCTTTGCCTTTTCCCAAGCCTCATCAGGTGTAAGACCCTGCTTGATAAAGTCAGTCATCTTACCAAGGCTTACGAACTGATAGCCGATAACCTCATCATTCTCATCAAGAGCGATTCCAGTTACATAGCCCTCAGCCATTTCAAGGTAACGAACGCCCTTTTCCTTTGTAGCGTACATTGTACCAACCTGTGATCTAAGACCCTTGCCAAGATCCTCAAGTCCTGCGCCGATTGCGAGGCCGTCATCAGAGAAAGCGCTCTGAGTTCTGCCGTAAACGATCTGGAGGAAGAGTTCTCTCATAGCTGTATTTATAGCATCACAGACGAGGTCTGTATTAAGAGCCTCAAGGATAGTCTTGCCCTGGAGTATTTCAGCAGCCATAGCAGCCGAATGAGTCATACCGCTGCAACCGATAGTTTCAACGAGTGCCTCCTCAATAACTCCGTTCTTAACATTCAAAGTAAGCTTGCAGGCGCCCTGCTGAGGAGCGCACCAGCCTATGCCGTGAGTAAATCCTGAAATATCACCGATCTGTTTTGCGTGTACCCACTTGCCTTCTTCGGGTATTGGAGCAGGCTCATGCTTTGCACCCTTTGCAACCGGACACATCATCTGTACTTCTTTTGTGTAAATCATTTGGATCTCCTTTCAAAATATTATAAAAAATTAAGAAAATCATATTCCATAAGAATGAATATGAATTTTTCCTCTCTATATATTATAATTATTCTTCTTCATAATTTCAACAGATTTTAAAAATATTTTTCTGTATTTTTATGAAATATCAAAAATCGTACATAAAACATTAAGTCATAATAACAAATTGTTCATAAATCCATGATATAATGATAAAAAACTCTTAGAGGTGCTGCTTATGTGGAAAAGACTGAACAATAGCCGTTACAAACAATTACTTGAAATACTCCCGAAAAATTTTACTATTGATTTTATTGGTCCTGCCGTATTATTAATTATACTTGCTGTATTTTTACTGCCAATTATTGCATTATTTTTAAAAAATTATACAAATGGGATATTTACAGGTTGTCTGATCGGAGCAGCTGTCATTATCGTAGTTCTGATAATTTCAGGAATAATATCTTCACGAAAAAATAAAGAAATCTCTGATCATATAAAATCAGCCAATCATGCAGAATATACCAGTGCCATACTTCAAAAAAAGCTGAATACTACTGATAGTATTGTAAGTGCAAGAAAAGTCCCGTTTTATATTATTGCATCCGTCGGCTCAAAAAACATTAAAGTACATTGTGGAAAAGATGTTTTTATAAACTGTACTGTCGGAGATAGTATATTCATTATAGATTTCGCCGGAAAAAATGCTGAAAATCCTAAAACCTGTATGGCTGTGCAAAGTGTTGATCCTCCGGAGCTTCGCTATACTCCGGAAAAACTCGGCGAGGAAAAATATAACGAAATCTACAACAGGACTAACGGCAAAATAGCTGAGATCTATGAGGATACAAATATTATCCCTGATGCCATAGTACACGCTCCGAGGGTTTCTCAAAGTGATATTGATTATTTCATTCCAAAGGAACGCTCAGTCATATTTAAATTTTCTGCGATTGTTGTGCTTATCGTCATATTAATGGTATCCTGCATAGTCCTCTCCTTCGGACCTGAACCTATTTCTATTATTACAAAAATTATTGCAGGTCTTTTCGCTGTGCCGTCTATTATTGTGCTTATAGTATGTATTTACAATATTGTGCAGCACAGTACATACATAAAACTCGTAAGATCTCATAGGGCATATATAAGACAGCTTGATTTTTTGGAAGTATCCTATGTCAAAGATACAACAAAAAAGGATAGTCCGAAGATGTATTTTTATCGTCTTAGGGCAGATAACGGTCAAATCATGAAAATAATCGCCTACAGAAACTATCACCTTAAAGAAGGCTGCCGCATAGTCGCTTATTTCTTTGACGATTATGCACCGATCATTTTCAGAATATAATATATAAACCGCAAAGAACGCTTGTTATTACGCTCTTTGCGGTAATTTTTTTCGTGGAGCTTCCTTAATTTCCGTACCCGTTAAATGACTTTTTCTTTAATCTTGTAAGCAGCATCAATATAACGACCAGCCCCGCAAAAGACGCTCCGCCTACAATATAGAATACAACTGACAAAATATCAAATACCATTGAATCCTTCATCATAGATGCCGTATTCCTGTCCGACACGGGAACATATACCAATATTGTATCTCCTTCTCTGATCCTGCTTGCATTCATCGTACCTTCGAGTTTAACCGACTCATAGAATTTTCCATCAAGCTCATAGGAAACATAAATATCGTAGTTTTTATCATCATCTGACCCATAAACCTCCTGGACTTCTACAACAGTAGCATTAACGCTGTCTGCATCCGCATATTTTTCGGTATTTCTTTTTGATAACTCGCTCATTACATACCCTACGATCAGGAATACCACCGTATTTATCACCAATATAGCCGCAATCAGCTTGTAAACAAATTTTTGGGTTTTCAATTCATTATATCTGGATCCATAGTACTGCTCATTCATCCGACCGTATCTCTGCATAGTAAACCTCCATCGAACTTTCTTCTTATTGTACCACATTTTTATCCATCTGTAAATACAAAGACTGCCGTACTTTTTTTAGTACGGCAGCCCTTTTATGTTTTTCCGTTTTCTCAGATAAGCTCGATAACAGCCATCTCTGCTGCATCGCCACGGCGCGGACCTATCTTTGTGATCCTTGTATAGCCGCCGTTTCTATCCGCATACTTCGGCGCGATCTCTGTAAACAGCTTCTTTACTACATCTTCCTTTGTTATGAAAGCCATTGCAGCACGCTTGTTTGCAAGATTTTCTGTCTTTGCAATAGTAATAAACTTCTCTGTCATTGCACTTACTTCTTTAGCACGAGAAACAGTTGTCTCGATCTTGCCCTTTTCAAGCAGGAAAGTAACCATTGCTCTGAGCATAGCAATTCTATGAGCAGTCTCTCTGCCGAGTTTTCTGGTTCCTGGCATCGATATTCACTCCTTTATATGGTAGTAATATTATTCATCATTGGTACGAAGGGTAAATCCAAGTTTATTCAGCTTGTCTATAACCTCGTCAAGTGACTTTCTGCCGAGATTTCTTACCTTCATCATCTCGTCTTCAGTCTTATTCGTAAGATCCTCAACAGTATTGATGTTTGCCCTCTTCAGACAGTTGAAGGAACGAACTGAAAGATCAAGCTCCTCAATTGTCATCTCCAGTGCCTTTTCCTTGCCCTGATCGCTCTTCTCGATCATGACCTCGGTATTGGTACCCTTATCAGACAGATTGACAAACAGATTCAGATGCTCTGTAAGCACCTTCGCTGCGAGAGATACAGCCTCCTGTGCATTGATAACACCGTTTGTCAGCACCTCAAGTGTGAGTCTGTCATAGTCGGTTATCTGTCCGACACGGGTGTTGTCTATGTTATAGTTGACTCTCAGCACCGGAGTATATATGGAATCTATCGGAAGTACGCCGATAACGCTTGCCGTCTTTGCAATCTCTTCCTTATTCCTTTCCGCAGATATATATCCGCGTCCCTTACTCAGTGTGATCTCCATCGTGAGTTTAGCACCTTCACCAAGAGTGGCAATGTGCATTTCCGGATTGAGGATCTCAACCTCTGCATCCTTCTTGATAGAATCTGCCGTTACGATGCAAGGTCCTTCAGCATCTATCTCGACAGTCTTTGGGCCGTCACAGTGAAGCTTTGCGATTAGTCCCTTCATATTAAGAACGATCGCTGTGACATCCTCCTTGACTCCTGGGATCGTGGAGAACTCATGCAGAACTCCCCTGATCTTTATGGATGTGACAGCAACGCCCTCAAGTGAAGAAAGCAGCACCCTGCGCAGACTATTTCCAAGAGTATTGCCGAAGCCTCTCTCAAGCGGCTCTACTACGAATTTACCGTATCTGCCGTCATCGGACATTTCTGTTGTATCAATTCTTGGCTTTTGAAATTCAAACATCTGCTAACCTCCTTGACATTAGGCGGCGCATCTGCCGCCGTATGTGTAACCGATAATATCAAAAGGATTACTTGGAGTACAACTCAACGATAAGATGCGGTGCAACCTCATAGTC
The DNA here is from genome assembly GCA_902783815.1 of uncultured Ruminococcus sp. GTDB lineage: Bacteria > Bacillota > Clostridia > Oscillospirales > Acutalibacteraceae > UBA1213. The sequence continues at coordinate 476 of CACZSM010000078.1, read as the reverse complement.
GATATCCTCGATAGCGGGCATCCTTACGATCTTTGCGGACCATTCTTCCTTATTCAGTTCCATCCAGAGTGGAACGATCCTGCCGTTTGTCTGCTCAGCAGCTGCCTTGAACTTTGAGCTGCTTCTGCTCTTCTCTCTCAGAGTTACGACATCTCCCACCTTTACTCTGTATGACGGGATATCTACCTTCTTGCCGTTTACAAGCAGGTGTCCATGTGTTACGACCTGTCTTGCATCTCTTCTTGTAAGCGCAAGACCCATTCTGAATGCTATGTTATCCAGTCTTGATTCAAGCACTGTGATCAGATTATTACCTGCCTGTCCCTCCATCTTTGATGCGATCTCAAAGTAATGATGGAAAGGCTTTTCCAGAACGCCGTAGATAAACTTCAGCTTCTGTTTCTCCTTAAGCTGCATACCATACTCGGAAACCTTCCTTCTGGCCTTTGCGTTCGGATTTCTCTTTGATGATTTAT
>CACZSM010000077.1 GCA_902783815.1 uncultured Ruminococcus sp. | reverse complement strand
TGAGCGTTATTCTTTGTGCATTTTGACGATGACTTCTGAAATTTGCTCATTTATAGCTGCTAATATATTATCATAAAATGTCAATTCATTCAATGAAAATTATTTATTTTTTATCTTTTCTAAACTATTGTATTATTATTTTTAATCTACTATAATAGTTTTAGATATTTTGACATAATCAAATTCCTGTAAATTCCGGAGGTACAATATGAATATTTACGATCCATGTGTCACAACTATTCTTCTTTTTCTTAATGACAAACTGAAAAAACAGGATACAGTATCATTCAATGATGTAATGGCTGCTCCAAAATGCAAAAAATACTCTGTAGGCGAAATCGGTAAAGCTCTTGAATTCCTCAGAAGAAATGGCTATGTAGATGCAAAATCACGATTCGGTTGCAGCGAGCTTCTCGAATTTACTGCGACCGGTATTACAGAAGCCGGAAAAAATCATCTATCAAAGATATAAATGGAGTTTTAGTTATGAAAAAAATCAAAATAACGGTTATGAAAAAGGTATGCCATAGCGATCTTATCGAAAAATACGAAAACCCAATTGAACACTCCTGTGATATGCAGGTCGGACAGGTTTTTTATACCGATGCCTGGAAAAAGCCTGATGGACTGTGTCAGAGTGCATGGGACAGCTTATCACCATTTGTGATGGCTCTTTCCTACGGTGCAGAGGATATCTATGATGGCTGGATGAAAAATAAATGCTCAGCTATGATATCCTGCAATGATGGTTTTCGTCCGGTCAGCTTTCTTATTGAGGCGCTCAACGAAACCTGATGGGAGGTTTATGATGAATTCACTTGTAATAAACTGCTCACCTGTAAAAAACGGCGCTACTGCCGAAATAGTCAAAATCATAGATGAAAAATTATCAGAAATATATGTAAGCAGGTCAATTTGTATAGATGACTTTAAATTCAGTTTCTGCAAAGGCTGTCGTTCATGTCATAAAACCGCAAGGTGTGTTATGGATGATGATATACTCAGGTTAATCGGAGAATTTGAGTGGGCTGATATTATCATTTGTGTTGCGCCATCATACTGGGCTGATATTCCTGGTGAGTTTAAGGCGTTTATTGACAGATGTACTCCGTGGTGTAATACCCATGAGCCTCATGCTGTTATCGGTCAAGGAAAAAAAGGCTACTCCGTCGCACTGAGAACTGGTCCAGGTTTAGCTGAATGTGAACGAATTATTTACAGCATCGAGCATTTTTACGGACATATGGAAATACAGCCAGGTGGTCATTTATGTCTTTGCTCTGTTGAGTATAAAGAAAATGTCGCTTCAAGAAAAAATGAAATACTTGATTTTTGTAAAACTATAATGTATTGAAAACAAGAGGTGTATTATGAAATACTCTGATAAACTGAATGGTTACTGGGAGGAAGGATATCATTATTATCTTGAATTCCGTGATGAAAAACTGACTGTCAGAAACTACAGAAGGGAAATATCACTTGAAACAACCGTTACATATGATGCAGACAGTCTGGATGAAGATAAACGAACGGTTATTTCTCTTTCAGATAACATACTCTCCCGTACCTGTACAGGAGAAATGATGACAGAAATAAAAGAGCTTGCATATGAAAACGGTGAACTGAAATTTTTACACTATTATACTATAATGGGTGAAACTCTTTATACTCTTAAAAAGACGGATAAAGGTCCTTTTGACCATATTATTATTCGTGATGACGAATTCATTGACAAATTACAGGGAAGATGGGAAAACTGGTCCCCTTCCGGTAAAACGGACACTCCAATGATAATAAGCGGCAACAGCGTTGAGTGGTTCAGCGGAGGAGGTAAATTCCATGTTGTAAGCTATTCCTACGATAAAAACAGTGTTTATCTTGCTCCTGAAAATCTGATAGATGATAACTTCAGCGGATTTAATAAGATACAGGTTTTTCCGGATATGCTTACTACGCATCTTATGATATTTGATATGAGTACGCCGCTTTCCGTTTTTGCAAGAGCGGATATGCTTGATAAAATAGAAATACCTCCTGCAGCAAGGGAACCTGCAAGAAGTACAATGATATATGAACCACATCTTTTCAGACCTGGTCTTATGAGTACGGAAGCAATGATGGATATACAAAACCAAAGCTCCGCATTATTCTGCCAGTATTGCGGACATGAGCTGCCAGAAAAAAATGTCAGTTTCTGCCCTGAATGTGGTATGAAAATATGATTTGCGGAGTATAGATATGAAATTACTTACATTAGTAGAAAACACCAGCGGCAATGAACACTGTATTGCCGAGCATGGTCTGTGCATATACATAGAAACTGAAAAGCACTATTTACTTTTGGATTCCGGACAAACAGATGCTTTGATACATAATTCTGAAATGCTTGGCATTGATCTTGGAAAAATTGATACTGTAATCCTTAGCCACGGCCATTACGACCATTCAGGAGGAATTATTCCGTTTTGCAGGATAAATGATTCAGCAAGAATAATAATGCAGAAAAAGGCTGCTGAACCGCATTATAATGGAGACAAATATATCGGAATAGACCCATCTGTTATAAAATTAAATAATACTGTTATTATCGAAGGAAATATGAGGCTTGATGATGAGCTTTTTCTTTTCAGCGGAATAAGTGGCAGGAGATGTTTTCCGCAGGGCAACAAGAAATTGATGTGTCTGAAAAACGGAAAAAGAGTTCCCGATGATTTCTCACATGAACAATGCCTTGTCATAACTCAGGGAAGCAAAAACTGGCTTTTGTCCGGATGCGCACATAACGGCATACTGAACATACTTGACAGGTATTATGAGATCTTCGGAAACTCTCCGGATTATGTTGTCAGTGGATTCCACTTGATGAAGCGTGACGGTGAATATACTTCTGAGGAAAAGGATGTTATATTACAAACCGCTGAAGAACTATCTGAAACAAATACTGTTTTTTTCAGCGGTCACTGCACTGGTATTCCTGCATTTGAGATGATGAAGGAAATAATGGGTGATCAGCTTATTGCTCTGCACACCGGTGAATATATCAATTGGGAGACAGGACATCAGGAAAGGTCGCTGTGAGTTCCGGTACTGATAAGTTCCAATATGTCTGATAAGCAGTTTCAAGCAATCCGTAATCTCTCACTCCTGCATCTCCGCCCGTTTCCTGTGATATTAGTTGATGAAGAAGCAATAATTTTTCCTGACTGAATTTTATCATTTTGCAAGCTCCTCAAATGCTTTGCGGTATTTTTCTAAAATATGCTTTGATACCAGCCCGAATTTTTCATCATCGTTTTTTCCGACTGAAAAATTGAGTAAGTATTCTATAACTTCATCCATATTTTCCTCCGGAATAATATCAATAATGCTTTTGGCATAATCTTTTTCACTCATTTCAAAACCTCCAAATATATGTTTTATATAATCAGAGTGCAGAAAAAAAAAAAAAAAAATCTGTACTTCTGTTCCACTGCTGT
>CACZSM010000076.1 GCA_902783815.1 uncultured Ruminococcus sp. | reverse complement strand
TCAAATTGCAAAAAATAAGAGAAATACTACAAATTTACGGTTGCCACTCTTGCCTCCCTCGTTGAGGGAGGTGGCGAGCGAAGCGAGTCGGAGGGAGTAAACTCCACACTCATACAACTTATATTTTATTGTATTTCAGGAAAGGAAGAAGCCATGAAAAAACTATACAGCTTTATCACCGCAGACTGTGAAACAGACAGCCGGATGTTTATTATTTATATCCTGAATCTGACCGATTACCTATTTACACTTGTACTGATATCAAGCGGACTATTCTTTGAAGCGAATCCGCTGCTTTCATACGGTATAAACGGAACTGCCGGATTTCTTGCAAAATGTATGCTGCCGCTGATGCTGATGCTGTTCATACGGCTGCGGATCTTCAATGATCCGCCGGAGAGAATGATTGCCGTAAAGCTGCTTCTTGATGTAATACTTGCCTACTATATTGTCATAAACAGCTTTCATATTTTCTGGTTCAGTTATTCGTCCGTAATTTTTCTTTAAGTGAAAAAATGGCGGCTGCATCTCCGAAAAGATACAGTCACCATAATAATCACAGATATTTCATTATCTTATTCTGCTTCCCGGCGTCATGCCGTCAACAAATACTACTTTTACATCTTCCCCGTCATCTGCCGCAAGAATCATACCGTTGCTTTCGACTCCGCACAGAACCGCAGGCTTTAAGTTAGAAACTACAATAACTGATCTTCCCGTAAGCTCCTCCGGCTTGTAATACTTCGCTATTCCGCTTGCGACCGTTCTCGGAGTACCCGAGCCGTCATCGAGAGTGAGCTTCAGCAGTTTTTTAGCTTTTTTTATTGGTTCACAGGCTGTTACCTTTGCAACTGTCAGACCCACCTTCATAAAGTCCTCTATACCGATAACTGCAAGTCCCTCCGGCTTATTTTCAGATACCTCCGGTTTCTTATCCTCAGTGGGCTTTATAAGTTTATTAAGCTCCTCAATTTCCTTTTCGACATCTATTCTCGGGAAGATTATCTCACCCTTATGAACAGTAACATTTTTTGGCAAAGCACCGAACTGAGCTGTTTTGTCATAAACAACATCATCTGCGCCGGCGCCTATCTGCTCCCAGACCTTTGGCATTGTAGAGGGCATGAAAGCTGAAAGGAGAGTTGACACTATCCTGATAGTATCGAGCAGGTTATACAGTACGGTTGCAAGACGGATCTTTTTAGACTCATCCTTAGCAAGCACCCAGGGCGCAGTTTCGTCTATATACTTATTAGCCCTTGAAACCACCCTGAAAATTTCAGCGAGGGCATTATTCAGCTGAGTTTTGTCAAGGAAGCCGTCAACAATATCGGAGAGGCCGGAAGCGGCGGCGATAAGCTCGTCATCGAATTCACCGGACTCTCTTTCCTCCGGCAGAGTACCGCCAAAATACTTTTCAACCATAGCGACAGTTCTTGAAACAAGGTTTCCAAGACCGTTAGCAAGGTCGGTATTGATACGGTTTATCATTATTTCATTTGAGAAAGAGCTGTCAGCGCCGAGAGCCATTTCCCTCATGATATGGTAGCGTATAGCGTCAGCGCCGTAGCGTTCGCCGAGCATGAAGGGGTCAACGACATTTCCGAGAGACTTACCCATTTTCTTTCCGTCGAAAGTTATCCAGCCATGCACAGCGAGGTGCTTCGGCAGAGGAAGCTCCAGAGCCATAAGCATAGCGGGCCATATTATAGCGTGGAATCTCATAATATCCTTTGCGACCATATGTACATCAGCCGGCCAGAATTTATCATAATCATTATATTTACCGTTCATATAGCCGAGGGCTGTTATATAGTTGGAAAGAGCGTCTATCCATACATATACAACATGGTTCTGGTCAAATGTTACCGGAATACCCCATTTAAAACTGGTTCTTGAAACGCATAGATCCTCCAGACCCGGTTTTATGAAGTTATTGACAAGTTCTGTTGCCCTTGTTTTTGGCTGGAGGTAGTCAGTCTGAGTGAGCAGATGTTCGATCCTCTCTGCAAACGGAGACATTTTAAAGAAGTATGCTTCTTCTTTTGCCTCAGTCACCTCTCTGCCGCAGTCAGGACATTTACCATCTACAAGCTGGCTGTCCGTCCAGAAGCTCTCACAGGGGGTACAATATTTTCCCTTATATTCGCCCTTGTAGATATAGCCCTTGTCATAAAGGGTCTTGAATATTTTTTGTACTGATTCAACATGATAATCGTCGGTAGTTCTGATATAGCGGTCGTAGCTGATATTCATATAGTTCCAGAGCTTCTTGAAAACCTCTACTATACCGTCAACATACTCCTTCGGCGATATACCCTTTTCAGCAGCTTTTTGTTCGATCTTCTGACCATGTTCATCCGTACCCGTCAGGAACATCACATCATATCCCTGCATTCTTCTGTACCTTGCGATCGAATCACAGGCAGCAGTAGTATAGCAATGTCCGATATGGGGGTTGCCCGAGGGGTAGTATATCGGAGTTGTGATATAAAATTTTTCACCGTTATGTTTGTGCATATTTTCTTTCCTCCTATATCTTCACGGGTTCTCTGAAAACCTGGACACAACTTCGTTTGCGTCAATTTTTCCCAGGCGATAGGGAAAACCGCAGTAAAACGATCGTGAAAGAGGTTTTCAGATATTCCCTTCAATAAGCAGCTGTTGAAAGTGTGTCAGCGCTTTTTTGATCTTTTTTTCTTTTGTGCAGTTTTCGAGGGTGCAGTTTTTACAGCTGTTTTCACAGGAGTCTTTACAGCCTCATCAGCTCCGTCCCATGTGACCTCATCCTCGACAAAGCCCTTCTTTTTCTGCTTGTTCACTATAGCCTTTGCAATAAATCCGCTGATGAATACGAAACCAGATACTATCCAGCCTGCGATAACCTGTGCCCAGATCGGATAACCGCCGTAGCTGCCGCCGTTCTGACCGAAAAGCACGACCATATTCCATACGAACAAAGCCGTAAGCAGAAGCGGTGATACTACCTTGACGGATGCCGCAAACCACCAGTAAGGCATACGGAACTTCTTTGCATTGAGATTAATCTCGTCAAGAACCTTACGCAGACTGAATGTCCAGCCGACCGCGATACATTCAAATACGCCGATGACAATAAGGTTTATCTGATTTGTCCAGTTATCAACGATATCCAGCCATGCAAGACCTGCCTGAGATGCAAATACTATAGAGATAAGTCCGCAGACAGCGCAGATAGAAATAGTAACCTTTTTAGGCTTGATGTGGAACTTATCCGAAACAGCCGCAGAAACGCCCTCCACGATAGAGAATGCAGAGTCTATTGCGAGTGTTATAAGCATCAGATAGAATATTGCACCGAATGTAGCATTTACAAAGCCTGAATCAGTAAGATTTACGATAGCCTGCGGATACACGATAAAAGCAGTAGCGACACCGCTGTCAGTAATGCTGTCGAGCATATTTGTACCGCCCATCGTAGAGAACATTACGATACCTGAAAGTACGCTTATAGCCATATCGGAGAAAGCGATTATCATTGCATCAGCGGCGATATCAGCATCTCTGCCGAGGTAAGAGCCGTAAGCGAACATTATAGCCATCATAATGGAAAGACTATAGAATACCTGTCCGACAGCATCGACCCAGAGAGTCGGGTCAGAGAAAGCGTTGAGGTCAGGAACAAAAAGCATTGCAAGACCCTTTTCTGCTCCGGGCATCATGCAGCCCTTTACAGCCATTATAACGAGAAGTATAACTGGTGCAAAAACCGTGAATTTTACGACCTTTCCAACGGAATTAGCGCCATTCCTGATGCAGAGGAAAATAAGTCCCCATGCGATAACAAGGCATCCAAGCACCTCAGCCGGGATATTACTTCCGTCAATAGCGAAAGTAGATCTTGTAAGCTGCTGGAAAAGTCCGGCGGCGGCCTCATTATTACCCGTCATATCGGCGAAGCGCCAGGAATTGAAGAACATAAGGATGACCCATGCAAAAACGACTGCATAATAACACACAATGACAAAAGCATTGGTAGTTGCTGCCCAGCCCACAGGCTCCCAGCGTTTATGTATGCCGCGCATAGATTCGATAGCGCCCTTGCGGAATTTTCTTGCGATGGATATTTCCATCATAAGCAGCGGAACGCCCATTGCGAGCATTGCTACGAGGTACACCACAAGAAAAGTACCTCCGCCGTGTTTTGCTGCAAGACCCGGAAAACGCCAGGCATTTCCCAGACCAACAGCTGAACCGATAGCTGCAAGGATAAAAGTAAACCTTGATCCCCACTGACCTCTTTTTTCCATTACAAATTCTCCTCTTTCTTCACAGCAGCGATATAATTCTTTATATGCAATTTACACAAATATCATCCGCCATGCAATTTTAGTTTCGTACCCTATTATACACAAAATTTTCGTCCCTGTCAATTTTTCCCTCCGGCGGCGCAGTGCCTGCGCTCTCAATTTCGCGATAGTCGCTCGCTTCGCTCCGCTCTGACCAGCAAACGAGAATTGGTCGAGCGCGGTCTTGCTTCTCTGACATGGGTAACAAACGGGAACAAAAGGCAAAAGTTTCGGTCAAGCCTTTTCAAAGGCTTGCGGTTTCCAAAGGCAGAGCCTTTGG
>CACZSM010000075.1 GCA_902783815.1 uncultured Ruminococcus sp. | reverse complement strand
TTGCAATTGAGTGCAATTTAGTATATAATATCATTTGTGCAGTTGTGCCGCACACCTGCTCTGTTTGTACTTTTTACTAATTCTCCCTTATTTTTTGCGGATCCTGGAATATAATGTTTATATGAACTATTTTTTGTTAGGAAGTGCTTTTCTTTGGAAATATATGATCATTTGCTCGATAATGTAAAAAGAATACATTTTGTTGGTATCGGCGGTTCGGGTATGTGTCCGCTTGCTGAAATACTCCATCATGACGGGTATGAAATAACAGGCTCCGATACAGCTGAATCTGATACCCTCGAAAGGATCAGATCCTACGGAATACCAGTTACAATGGGTCATAAGCCTGAAAATGTTATCGGCGCTGACCTCGTTGTATATACCGCCGCAGTTAAACAGGATAACCCTGAACTTGTTTCTGCAAGGGAACATTCTATCCCTGCAATTGAACGCTGCGTTATGCTCGGCGCGGTGACTGATAAATTCAAAAGATCCGTCGCAGTGTGCGGAACTCACGGCAAAACTACTACTACCTCTATGATAACACAGATTTTTACTATGGCTGACTTCGATCCTACCGCTGTTATCGGCGCTAAACTGCCGTTTATCGGAGGCAACAGCAGATGCGGTAAATCTGATATTATAGTTTGTGAGGCCTGCGAATATGTGGACTCGTTCCTGCATATATACCCAGCTGTCAGCGTTATCCTTAATGTCGATGAGGATCATCTCGATTACTTCGGCACTCTCGACAGAATTAAGGAATCATTTATTAAATTCGCTGACCAGACCTCGGATACCCTCATTGTAAACGGCGATGACGAGAATACTATGTTCTGTGTTGACGGTATGAAGGAAAAGGGTAAAAAAATAGTTACATTCGGCTTCGGTGAAAACAATGACTTCCGAGCTGTTATTACTGATGAGGGCAGCGTCTGCGACAGCTTTGACATTCTGCTGCATAATGAAAAAATAGCAACTGTAAACCTCTCTGTGCCTGGAAAATTCAATGTTATGAATGCTCTTGCCGCCGCAGCAGCAACGGTAACTCTCGGAGTTTCACCGGATAAGGCTGCAATGGCTCTTGAGGAATTCAAGGGCGCTCACAGAAGATTTGAAATACTCGGAAAACCCCGTAATATTACCGTTGCCGATGACTTCGCTCACCATCCTACGGAACTGAGGGCTACCCTTACTACTGCTATGAAAATGGGCTATAATAATGTGTGGGCGGTTTTCCAGCCGCATACATTCTCAAGAACTTATCAGTTCCTTGATGAATTCGCAGAGGTGCTGTCTATTCCGGATCACTGCATACTCTCTGAAATACTGCCTGTAAGGGAAACTAATATTTATAATATCTACTCGAAAGACCTCGCAGAAAAAATTGACGGCTGCGTATGGTTCAATACCTTTGACGAGATCGCTGACTTCGTTACAAAAAAAGCTGAACCAGGCGATCTTATAATAACTATAGGCGGCGGCAATGTTTATATGTGCGCCCATAAGATTCTTGACAGACTTAACGGATAAAAAAATTATAGAAGGTGTGATCCTGAATTGGATAAAAGACTAAAGCTCTATGGCTTCAATAATCTGACAAAAACTCTCAGCTTTAATATATATGATGTCTGCTATGCAAAAACTGAACGCGAGCAGAAGGACTATATCGCATATATCGACGAGCAGTATAATTCGGAAAGACTTACAAGTATATTGTGTAAGGTTACGGAAATGATAGGCGCTACGGTGCTGAATATCTCAAAGCAGGACTACGACCCCCAGGGCGCAAGCGTTACTCTGCTTATCTCAGAAAAGGGTCTGCCGGAAAAAATAGACCCCTCCTGCAACTGCGGCGAAAGCTTTATTAACAGCAGCAGACAAACTATCGCTGCTCACCTCGATAAGAGCCATGTCACTGTGCATACCTATCCGGAATATCACCCAGATAACGCTATCGCAACCTTCAGAGTGGATATAGATGTCTCTACCTGCGGTACTATTTCCCCTCTTAATACCCTCGATCTGCTTATCGACAGCTTTGATTCCGATATTATTACCATCGACTACAGAGTGCGCGGTTTTACAAGAGATACCGGCGGTCATAAACTGTTTATCGACCATAAAATAACCTCTATTCAGGATTATATCAAGGACGAAACTCTTAAACGCTATGATACTGTGGATATAAATGTCTATCAGGCTAATATCTTCCACACTCAGATGCTTATTAAGGAACTGGAACTGCAGAATTACCTCTTTAAAACGGATGTTTATGAAATACCTCCAAAGGAAAGACTCAGCATTTCCAATAGCCTCAGAAGAGAAATGATAGAAATTTTCAGCGGCAGCAATGTTTATAATGATGAGGAATGACTATGAAGCTTGATCAGTCTCGTGCCCCTGTTTTTGAGGCACTCAGCGAATACAGGGAAAACAGGATCGTGTCCTTTGATGTCCCGGGTCATAAGCAGGGTAAGGGTAATCCGGAACTGACGGAATTCCTCGGCAGACAGTGTATGAGCGTCGATGTAAACTCTATGAAGCCACTCGATAACCTCATTCATCCTGTGAGCGTTATCAAGGAGGCTGAGGAGCTTATGGCAGATGCCTTCGGCGCTGCTAATGCTTTCTTTATGGTGAACGGTACCTCCTGCGCTGTGCAGGCTATGGTTATGAGCGTCTGTAAGCGCGGCGATAAGATCATTATGCCGAGAAATGTCCACCGCAGCAGTATTAATGCCCTTATCGTCTGCGGCGCTGTGCCTGTTTATGTTAATCCCGGCGTCAATAAACAACTCGGTATCCCACTCGGAATGTCTGTGGCATCCGTTAAAAGGGCTGTTGAGGAAAATCCTGACGCCAAAGCTATTATCGTGAATAACCCGACTTATTACGGGGTCTGCTCTAATCTGCGTGAAATTGTGAGGATCGCCCATAAAGCCGGTATGAAGGTGCTTGTCGATGAGGCTCATGGAACGCATTTCTACTTCGGCGACTATATGCCGCTTTCGGCTATGTCTGTGGGAGCCGATATGGCTGCCGTTAGTATGCACAAGACCGGCGGATCTCTTACTCAAAGCTCCGCTCTCCTCCTGGGTAAGGATGTAAACCCCGGTTATGTCCGTCAGATCATTAATCTTACTCAGACTACAAGTGCTTCCTATCTGCTGATGTCCTCTCTCGATATTTCAAGAAAAAATCTTGCTCTCAACGGTAAACAGATATTTGAAAAGGTTACCTCTCTTGCCTCCTACGGCATCAGAGAGATTAATAAACTCGGCGGACTTTATGCCTTCTCAAGAGAGCTTATCAACGGCGATGATGTTTTTGATTTTGACCCGACTAAAATATCTGTCCATACAAGAGATATAGGTCTTGCCGGTATCGAAGTATATGATATTCTGCGCGACAGATACGATATCCAGATAGAATTCGGAGATATCGGAAATATTCTCGCTATTGTGTCTGTGGGCGATAAGATACTTAATGTGGAAAGACTTATTTCCGCTTTGTACGAAATAAAACGGCTTTACAAAAAAGATCCGGCTGGTATGCTGGAAAATGAATATATCGAACCTAAGGTCATGTGTTCACCTCAGGAGGCTTTCTACAGCAATAAAAAACAGCTTCCTCTCAATGAAGCTCAGGGACAGGTCTGCGCGGAATTCGTTATGTGCTACCCACCTGGAATACCGATCCTTGCTCCCGGAGAACTGATTACAAAAGAAGCTCTTGAATATATTAAATATGCAAAGGAAAAAGGCTGCAGTCTTACCGGCGCTGAGGATATGAATACGGAAAAACTTAATGTCGTAAATTAGGAGGCCGATAATATGGAAATGTGGTACACCGAGGAACAGACTAAAAATGTCCGCTTCTCTATAAGATGTGACCGGCAAAAATACTCCGCTCAGTCGGATTTCCAGAGAATTGAAATTTTCAGCACTCCGGAATTCGGTGATGTCCTTGTCCTTGATGACAGAATAATGCTTACAACTAAGGATGAATTTATTTACCATGAAATGATAACTCATGTGCCTATGGCAACTAATCCCGGCATAAAAACTGTACTCGTTATCGGCGCAGGCGACGGCGGTACCGTTAAGGAACTGACAAGATACAAAACTATTGAACAGATAGATATGGTCGAAATAGACAGAATGGTCGTGGATGCCTGCAAGGAATTCCTGCCGACTGTGTCATGCAGGCTTACTGATCCGAGAGTCCATGTCTATATTGATGACGGTCTGAGATTCGTGCGCTCCGTCGTTAATAAGTATGACCTTATTATCGTTGACTCTACTGACCCTATCGGTCCGGGTGAGGGCCTTTTTACTACTGAATTCTACGGCAACTGCTATAAGGCTCTTAACGAAAACGGAATACTTGTGAATCAGCATGAAAGCCCCTACTACAAGACCTACGCTAAGGCTATGAAACAGGCTCATAAAAAAATTGTGGAATTCTTCCCTATCTGCAAGGTCTATCAGGCTCATATCCCTACCTACCCTTCGGGACATTGGCTCTTTGGCTTCGCTTCAAAAAAATTCCATCCCCTGCATGACCTTGATGAGGGTAAATGGAATCAGCTCGGTCTTGATACACAGTATTATAATACAAGACTTCATAAAGGCTGCTTTGCTTTGCCTACCTATGTTACTAAACAACTTATGGAAGGCGAATATCAATAATCAGGAGGTACATTAAAATGGGAAAAGCTTTAATTATCGGCGCAGGTGGCGTGGCAAGTGTTTGTATCCACAAATGCTGCCAGAATCCGGATGTATTTGAGGAGATCTGCATCGCAAGCAGAACAAAATCTAAATGCGATGCACTCAAGGCTAAACTGGACGGGGGTAAAACAAAAATTTCAACCGCTCAGGTCAATGCTGACAATGTTGAGGAGCTTATCGCTCTTATCAACAACTTTAAACCGGATGTCGTTATCAACCTCGCTCTCCCCTATCAGGATCTTACTATTATGGATGCCTGTCTTGCTACTAAGGTAAACTATGTCGATACGGCTAATTATGAACCACTCGATACGGCTAAGTTTGAGTATAAATGGCAGTGGGCTTACCGTGAGAGATTTGAACAGGCAGGTATTACTGCTCTCCTCGGCAGCGGCTTCGATCCGGGCGTTACCGGCGTCTTCAGCGCATATGCTATGAAACATGAGTTCGATGAGATAAATTATATCGATATCCTCGACTGCAACGCCGGAGATCATGGTTATCCATTCGCTACAAACTTTAACCCCGAAATAAATATCCGTGAGGTGTCCGCTAAGGGCAGCTATATCGAGGACGGTAAATGGGTCGAAACTGAACCTATGGAAATAAAAAGAGTGTATAATTTCCCCGAGATCGGCGAAAAGGATATGTACCTCCTCCATCATGAGGAACTTGAATCTCTCGCTTTGAATATCAAGGGCATTAAAAGAATACGCTTCTTTATGACCTTCGGTCAGAGCTATCTGACACATCTCAAATGTCTTGAAAATGTCGGTATGACCTCTATCGAACCGATCGACTTTGAAGGAAAGAAAATAGTTCCTCTCCAGTTCCTTAAGGCTGTACTGCCTGATCCTGCTTCTCTCGGTCCGAGAACAAAGGGTAAGACTAATATCGGCTGTATCTTTATCGGAAAAAAGGATGGTAAGGATAAAAAATATTATCTCTACAATGTGTGCGACCACGAGGAATGTTACAAAGAAGTAGGCTCACAGGCTGTTTCATATACTACGGGCGTTCCTGCTATGATCGGCGCCGCTATGCTCCTTACCGGAAAATGGAACAAACCCGGAGTACATAATATAGAGGAGTTTGACCCCGATCCGTTTATGGATGACCTCAATAAATTCGGTCTGCCCTGGAAGGAAAGCTATGATCCGGAACTTGTTGACTGATAATTCCTCCCTTTAATATATGAAACTACTAAAAATTCTTTGATTCATCGCTATTCTTTTTGTGTTTTATGTAATTGACAATAATTCTCAATTATTGTAGAATATAGTTGAGATTCATTTCGCTTAATATTTTTATGGAGGTTTTATTATGAGTCCTAAATATTGCAGTTTTCCGGAAGCTATTGCACTCTTCTTTAAGAACTATGTAAACTTTAACGGAAGATCAACAAGAAGTGAATACTGGTGGTATGTTCTCTTTAACTCCATCGTCGTTCTTGTGCTCGGTTTTATCGCAAAATTAGTTGGTATTTCAGATGCAGCAGGCAACAGCCCTCTTACAAGCATCTGGTCACTGGTAGTTTTTATCCCTGGTCTTTCAATTTGTGTACGCCGTCTGCATGATATCGGCAAATCATGGGTAAGTATGCTTATCGTTCTTATCCCGCTCGCTGGTATCATCATCTATATCGTATGGATGTGTCAGCCAAGCGATACTGATAACCTCTGGGGTCCATGCGCTTACTCTCTTGAAAGCGGCAGCGGTATGGGCGGCTTCGGTGGCAATCAGGGCTACAATGCTTATGATCCTAACCAGCCTTACAACCCTAACAATGGCTATAACGGCTACAACCCTAACGGCGGCGGCTATAATCCTAACCAGGGCTATAACCCTAATGGTGGCTACAACCCTAACGGCGGCTACGATCCTAACCAGGGCTACAACCCTAACGGCGGATACGATCCTAACCAGGGCTACAAC
>CACZSM010000074.1 GCA_902783815.1 uncultured Ruminococcus sp. | reverse complement strand
CCGCGCTCGACCAATTTTCGTTTGCTGGTCAGAGCGGAGCGCAGCGAGCGACTATCGCGAAATTGAGAGCGCAGGCACTGCGCCGGAGGATAAAAATAGTGATTGTAATTTTTGTCGAATTATGTTATTATGTAATTGCAATGTATTATTGCAGGCAAGAACATCGAAAATGGAGGAATAGATAATGCCAGGTAATTCTATGAACTGTAAGGGCTGCGGCGCTCCGATCGGCCTTGCACCGGGACAAACAAGAGGTGTGTGTCAGTTTTGCGGAACTCCCTTTACTGCGGATAGGGAAAACCTTGATGTCATGCGTGAGGAAATGGAGCAAAGGCGTGAGGATGAGAAACTCAGGCAGAATCGCCAGCAGCTTAATATCGAACAACAAAAAATAGATTATCAGCGTCAGAAATTGGAATATGAAAAGGATCGCTTCAATACCGCTAAAAAAACTACCGGCGGATGCAGCTCATGCTCCAATTGCTTCGGCGGCTGTTTTGCTGTGATCCTGCTTGTTGCTATTTTCGGCGGTCTTATGTTTTTCCTGTTCAAGGAACCAATTATGGAATATGTAAATGAGCTGATCCTGTATGCAGAGGTCAGCGACGCAAAAGGAAAATTCTATACCACACTTGATGATATTCCTAAAGAGTCACTTGACAAAATGAATTCTAAGGCTAAGGAAATGGCTGATGATTCAAAGGGTACTTTGTATGGATCCTGGAAATATGACGGAGATGCTGAATTTGTCGGCAACTACCTCGTATCATATAATGACGGCACAGGAAATGAATTGTACTGCGTATTCAGATCCGAATATGAGAATGATCCGGAAGAATTGTACTATACGGTCTATAAGTGCTACCGGTTCAAGTATATTTACCCCGATGAAAATGGTACTGTAAAATATCCGGGTGAACCAGAGGATCTCGGAACCCAGGCACAGGAACTAAAGGATAACAGCAAAAAATCCAGCACTGTATATGGTTTCCTTGAACTCTCCGATATCTACGATAATTATATCGCTACTATTCAAAAAGCTAATAAAATAACATCCTCCGGAATCGTTTATATGCCTAAACAGTAAAAATTACTGCCGCACAAGATCGTGCGGCAGTGTCTTTTTATGATATCTTCTGTTTTTTCTTGTTTATGATAACGCTTACGGTAATAAATACAACTATGAATCCGAACATTACTGCCATATTGATAAATACTGGTACAAGACTGTCAAGCGTTACTGTTTCTATCTCTGCAAGCCTGTCATTTGAATCTATGAACCAGTATGCAGGCAGTATATGAGCAATTTTCAGAACAAAATCAGGCAGATACTCCCTCGGTACAAATGCTCCGCACAAAAATGCTGAGCCTAATGCTATTACATTAACTATTCCGTTTACTGCATCCTTATTTGTTATTATAGAAGCAAGAAAATATGCCATTGAAAGAACCGTCATTGAGAAAATAAACAGATTCATTATGTATATGCCGCCCCTCGGCGTAAGCATTACCGTTCCTGACATACCTATTACAAGACCTGTAAAGAAAAGCCATACTACAAGCGCATATGTACAGCAGGATATCATTAACAGCAGTGTGTATTTTTCTGCACTGATACTGCCTATTACTGTCCTTTTCCTGATATTGATATCATTGAAGCTCGAAAGAACTATACATATTATGAACACTATACAGGCTGTTACACTGTATGCGGAAAAATCAAAAAATCCTCTTACCTTTGAAAGTGAATTGGTATCAAGAGCAGATATCATCTCAACTTCCGTACTGTCCTCCAGGGTAGAATTTATAGTGTGTATAACGATATCCTCTTCATCATACATTGACGCGCTTGCTGTCTGTACTCTCAGATATCTTTTCAGCATCATATCAACCAATGCCGAACTATAACTTTCTGTCTTGCGTGTTTCTACAGACAGCGCATTTCCATGCAGTACGGAATCACCGTATCCATTCGGTATCTCAACAACATATACTATACGCCTGTAAAATAAAGCGTCCTTTATGCTTTCCTCATCGTCCTTGATATCCACCACATTTGTATTTTCTGAAAGGTACTTTTCAAGATTATCGGATATTGCAGATCCTTTGTCATTATTTATGACATATATATCATGCTTCGTACTGACAAAATCACTGCTCGTCTCAGATGTTGATGTGTTTATACCGGCAAACACTACAAAAATCACAGTATATACTATTACCGTTACAAGATTCTTTTTAAGTACCTTTAAAAAAGCATTAAATACTGTCATACTGCTGCCTCCTTAATCCTCTGATAGATATAAGAAGCATCAGAACTGAAAATACTACAAGGCTGATGACATCAAACCAGTATCTTTCAAGGGTATTATAGTAATAAAGGGCATAAAAGCCATCTGTTATCATTGCAACAGGGTTGATCTTATTCAGCAGAGGTACACTTGTATCAATAAGATATTTTGGCCCCACTCCCATCATTCCAGCAAGGAAACATCCTGTCATCGTTACGGAAATAAGAATAGTCAGTTTTACATTTTCTCCTTTTTTTACAAGCGTTGCAACTGCTATTCCCATACTGAGACCTGCAATCGTTCCGCAAAGCGACAAAAGTGCTGCCAGTCCTGCATTGTTGCCAAAATCAACGGAAATAACAAATATCATCAGCGCAAACAAAGCAGCAAGTCCGATAGCCTGAACAACAAATCCGGCAGCAAGCGAACCGAGTATCATACTTCCCTTTGTGGCAGGACTTACCGAAGTCCTTTTTCCGACCGCATTGATATTTGCCAGCTTATCATTTATCAGCGACATTGAGATCAATGATGAATACAAACACGCCATTGCAATAAGTGAATAGTATTCTATCATAATATTATCCATATTACTACTGGAATTATCCTTGACATTTATCTCTGTATTAAGAACCTTATCAGCCGCATCACGATAATACTTTTCATAATCAATGTCAAAATCGCCTTTTACTATCTTTTCAGTTATATCCTCTGAACCAATACTCATTATAAGTTCGCTGTCGCTTTTTATTTCATCCACTATATAACAAAGTATCGTTTCATTTGTTCCGGTAGATCTGACTGTTACCTTTGCATTTTTCTTGTCGGGGAACGAAATATATCCGACTATTTTACTATCCCTGAGCATATTTTCCGCATTTTCCGCATCTGTATAATTAATATTGAATACCTTGTCCTCTCCCTCACTGAGCTGACTCAGTGCCTCCTTGAAAATCAGATTGCTGCGGAAGTTCTTATCATTGACAACAGCTATTTCAAGTGCATCAAATGAATCTGTATTTTCAATATTTGAAAACGCCATATTGAACAGCACTGCCATGATAAGCGGAAATGCAAGTGTCCAGAAAACAAGCTGTCGGTTTTTCAGCAGAACCATAAGGGAGTATTTAAAACTATGCAGAAACATCAATCCCTCAGCTCCTTGCCTGTTAATTCAAGAAATACATCATT
>CACZSM010000073.1 GCA_902783815.1 uncultured Ruminococcus sp. | reverse complement strand
TGACCTGTATGAGCAGCTTCTCCAGATAAAAAAGATGGGCAGCGTCAAAAGCATACTTTCAAAGCTGCCCGGAATAGATCAGCAGGTCAGGGATATGGATTTCGACGACAGACAACTTGACCGTATCGGGGCTATGATATCATCTATGACACAAAAGGAAAGAGATAACCCCGAAATTATTAATCCTTCACGCAAACGCAGGATCGCTGCCGGAAGCGGTATGAAGGTCGAGGATGTCAACAGACTTATGAAACAGTTTGAACAGATGCGTAAATTCATGAAGTCTATGAATTCAAGGGGTAAGGACGGCAAAAGAAAAAAGTTTAGTTTGCCCGGACTTGGCGGTATGCCCTTTGGCGGAATGGGTATGGGCGGAAGATTCCCCAAAAAGTAATTTCCGCTTTAACAGGTTTTTTTTCCAACTTCTATGTTGGTTAAAATATATAATCCAGCAGCAGAAAGCTGTTACAAAAAAATTCGGAGGTAAAGAAAAATGGCAGTAAAGATCAGACTGCGCCGTGTTGGCGCAAAGAAAACACCTTTTTATCGTGTAGTGGTAGCAGATTCAAGATATCCGCGTGACGGACGCTTCATCGAGGAGATCGGAACATACAATCCACTTGTTGAGCCGTCAGAGTTCAAGATCGATGCAGAAAAAGCAAAGAAGTGGATCGCAAACGGCGCACAGCCAACTGATACTGTGAAGACCCTTATGAAGAAGAATGGTATTATCGAGTGATCATATCACGGAGGGAAATATGAAAGATTTATTGATTGCGATCGTGACCGGACTTGTCGATAAGCCTGATGAGATCGCTGTGACCGTTGACGATGTCAATGAAGAGGGCGTAGTCGTATATCATCTTCATGTTGCAGAGGACGATATGGGCAGAGTTATTGGCAGACAGGGCAGAATAGCGAAGGCTATACGCACTGTTATGAGGGCTGCGGCTGCAAGAAGTGACGAGAAAATACAGGTCGAGATAGAGTAATATCTACTTTTTAAAAAAACACACAACGCCGGTTTTCCATACGGGAGACCGGCACTTTTGTCATATCTGATTTTTCTATAGCGTTCAATTATCAGATTATTTTTATAGTATTTTTCCTCTTAAAAACATTTACACAATGATCAATTTCCTCCACTGTTGTTTGATTCCTTACGAAAAATATACCATACACAGAAAAAAATCCGCCCGGTTTCCTTTACCGGACGGATCATTAATTTTTACTGGCTTGCCTTTGAAGATGTATCCTCTACATTTGATATCTGTGATACTGTTGTTGACGAAGGCTTCGACTGTGCCTTTGCAGCTTTCAGATATTCCTCTGCTGTGCCGTATGCTACCGGAGCACTGCTGCCGCATCCTCCCGGTGAATACACCGTAGGTGTCTGTTTTGTCGGAGTTACATTCTTCGGACCAAACTCAGGATCGCTCGGAATGAAATCGCCTACATAGTACTCATCACCGTGATAATCATAAGTTCCGCTTGGCAGATACTCTCTCTTGATCTCCTTGCCGTTCTTGAAATATACCTTTGCGCCCGTTGCTGAATATGTCTGTGATGCCTTGTATGTTACCCAGCCTACAGGTACAACTTCATCATATTCCGCGGAAAGAGGTCCGTACATCTCCACCATAAGCTCATCCAGACCATCACCTGTATAGTCATATACATATGTTGCAATATATATCGGGTAGTCCTTAGTATTCTTGAATCTCATGTCAAGATTGCCGTAGTCAACTGTTGCATCGAGTCCTCTGTCTATATATGACGAGAAATACTGGTGTGCGTGTCTTTCAACCGCCTCCATGTCAGCCCTCATCGCGCACAGATATATCGTCGATGCCGCCTGACAGATACCGCCGCCGTACTGCTGCTCATACTTGCCCCTTACTATCGCCGTTGACGGGACATATCCAAGCGCACCTGTAGTCGTATCACCTGTCATTGTATTGAACGAGAATGTCTCGCCCGGCTTTACTATCGTTCCGTTCGCAGTCTTTATTGCAAGCTCCATATTGTGTACGGATGCCCATACATTTCTTGCAGTCGTTCTGCTTGAAGCTATGAGCTTTGTATTTGCCTTTACATCTGCCAATGTTATCTTAAATGGTGTTTTTACTGTTTCAATTGCAAATGCGCCTGTTTTTGTTGGCTTGAGGAGTATCTCCTCTATTTTTGTTTTCACATTCTTCTTATCTATCAGATAGCCGTCTGAACCATCCTCATATGTGAATTTTTCTACCTTCGTAGGCTCGAACTTTGAAACATGAGCATCGACCGGCTGTATGTCAAACTTATCCGATACCTTCTTTACAGCTCCATTCAGTGAATCCTTATTAATAACTGATGTTACCTTAAAATCTGTCCTGCCGTCATTATAGACAGTTTCCACAGTAGGCTTGTCAAGCTCTCCTCTGCTGAAATGGTAAGCCTGTATAAGAACATCCGGAAGATCTGTATCAAATCCGAAATCATCCTGAGTAAGCGTAATATTCTTTCCGTCACAGGTTATCGAAATGCTTATGTTATCTCTGAGTTCAAGCAAACGATTCTGCATTGCATCGTATGCCTCGCTTAGCGTTTTTCCTGCAAGCTTGACACCGGAAACAGATACATTTTCACCGAAAACTATTGTCTCCGTATTTATTGTCTTGATATCAGCCGGATCGGTGCGTATCACAGGAAGCGCTGAAAGCTCACTGCTTTCCTCCGGCTTTGCCGCTGCTGATACTATGCTCTCCTGGGATGGGTCAGCAGAAGTCTCCACTAACGCCGGTGCAGTATTTGAATTATAGTTCATTGCAAATACTATTCCTGCTGCCGCCAGACACAGCAATGCTACCGATCCAATTACAAACGGTGCCTTATGTGTAGGCTTTGCTCTCTTTATTTTTGTTGTAGAGTGGCGTTTATTAGCCTGAACCGTATGTGTTTCAGCAAATACTACTTCATCGTCACCATTGTCATCTTCGGCTTCTG
>CACZSM010000072.1 GCA_902783815.1 uncultured Ruminococcus sp. | reverse complement strand
GCTGTGGTAACCTTTCTGCCGGGTCAAAAGAATCTCCCAATATTGACAGTCAGACAGAAGAAACATCAGAGTCGGAAGCTGTAAACGGTTCATCGCCTTCTGAAAGCTCAGCAGGAAATGTTGCTGGCGGTTCTTCGCAGATCAGTGAAAAAAGCAAACCCACACATGAAGAAGCTCTCGCTAAGGCTAAAGGACTGGAAGCTGAATGTGAAAAAATGGTAAGAGAAAAGGGTGTCCCTGATGATAAGGGGTGTAATTACAAAAGTATTGTAAATAACTTAGAATTTTTTATCAAAGAAGAATACAATTTATCTGATGAAGAAATTATTGAAAGAACTGCAGAAGATATTTACCTCTGTTACAGAATGTATAATATACTTGATAAGTACAAAGCAAAACATCCGGAAGTACCCGAAAAGGAACTTAGTGAGTCAGGTATGCTCATTACGGATTTCCGGATTAAAACCTATAGATTGCTGTGGATCTATAAAGAACTGGAACTCAGCGATGAAAAAATACTTGAAATGCTGGAATATCCAATAAAGAACTATCCAGATCTCTCTTACGGTTTTGATTATTTCTTTCCTATGCAGGAAGCACAAATTGCCGGAGTTGATTTTGACGCCACAAAAAGGATAACGACTGAGGAAATAATAAGCATATGCGATTCGGCAAAGAAAATAAAGGATTTTGATGAACGGACTGAATATGTAAAACAGGAGCTTCTTGAGAAACAGGCTTATCCGGATTATATTCTTAGGAATAGTGTGTATCAACTTTACTTCTTCGACCACAGTAATGACATCAATGATGAACAAAATACCAGAATATTGTTTCAATTTTATAAACATCCGTATAGTTACTATGATTTCAATTCAGCAGAGATCTTATACACTACAACAGATGAAAACGGAAACGAAATAAGGGAAAAGTTTCGTACAACAGCTGAATATTAAGCCGTTCTTACCCCCCCACCTCCACACCGGCGGTGGGGGTTTGTTGCGTGGGGGCGCTGCACAAAAAATGAGAAAAAGATTGTTTATTATGTATATTTTTTTTTTTCAAGTATAGTGTGGTATAATGTAATCGTAGGAAAAATCTGTAATATAGCTTTGTGATGGAGGTGATAGTGAATAATTTGCTCTAAAAACATAGCTTGACTGACAATTGAAAAGTATTATATAAGGAGGTAATTGCCATGAAGAACAAAAGAGTGATAGCGTTGATAGCACTTGCTGCTGTGTTTGCGATTTCGGTATTCGCCGGGTGCGATCTTGGCGGCAAAACTACCAGTACGGGTACAAATGATACGGAGATAAGTTATCCCGCATTTGAGTCGGAAAAATCAACATCTGATACAAGTGAAAATGATTCCGCTCCGGCAGAAAAGGAACAGTCCTCGGATGCAGTAAATGAAGAACCGGCACCAGAAAGTGAGCCATCCGCACAGGAAAGCAGCAAACCATCTGCAAATGAGGAAAGCACTGCTGAAAAAATTGAAAGCAGTATGACAAAAGAAGAGATAATCAGTTATGCTATGCAGCAAAATGGAATTGAAGAAACCTCTGAAAACATACAGAATAAGACGATACTGTATGACGATTATATCAAGGAAGATCCTGAAATGACTGCTGAGAAATTTACGGATATCGTCCGGAAAGGTGAAGCTGTCTGGGAGAGCACTCAAAAAGTTTACGAAAAATTTGTGGAACGCTACTGTGAGCATTATGGTGTAAAAAGAGATGCAATTGAAACCTCTGATTTTAAAATGAATTGGTTTGGCTGCATTTCTCCTCTTGAAAACACTTTCTTTGGTCTGGATGATAACACATACCTTGAAATGCTTAGTCTGCTGTTGAATGACGAAAGTATTGAGCCGCTTATAGATCCATATAGCTGGAAAGGTTTTTCCTACTTTATGCTGTTCCAACAGGCAAAGCTCAGCGGACAGCAGTTTGATTCCTCCAAAAGGCTTACTGCGGATGGAATTAAAAGCATTATCGAACAGACACAAAAAATACAGGATGTAAACGAGAGACTGAATTATTTTAATGAAAAGATAAGTCAGGCACAGAATTATCCTGATTATGTTTCTCAGACATCGGGTTACTGGTTCAACTGGTATTGTATCGGAGAAAACAAAATGGATAATGAAAACTGTGTACTTCTGAAACGCAGTGGTTTTTCTCCGGAATCAGACCCGGTATCTGTTTCCTACAGTAAAACTGATGAAAACGGTAAAAAACTAAACTACTATTACGATTTCCAGACAAATGTTTTTGAAGTGAAAGGCTGATAGGTTTTTGGGGTTGTTAAGAAACGATGAGTGGATCATCAATTCTTAACAGCCCTGTTCTTTGTTATGTCTGCGTATCTAAGGAACCACTGAATGTGAAAAAAACCTTATTGTGTGTTTTTTGGACTATATTTTTGAGAATCTTTCTATAAAATGACACATATGATGTTACGGCTCATGCTTACTGCCTTTGTGAGTGTATGCCTTTTTACGCTTCTTCCAAAAAATATCAGTAAAATTCGGCAAATTTATTTTATATTCATTTGAAATATCTGGTGTTCTGTGTTATAATGATAGTGGATATTTGTCTGCTTTTATAATGTAGATACTAAAGGAACCACTGAATAAATCACGCCCGGCAAGCTGCCGGTGCCGAAAAACTTACTTTTAATCCAAAAGTAGGTTTTACGAACCGAGCGTTATATCGTCCCGTGCGGTCACGCACCTGACTGCGCAATACAGGCACTGGATTTAATCAGGCTTCCTTAACAGATACAATAAGGCGTGTATAAAAAGGTGGTGAAGCGGATGAATGATGCAAAATTCAGTTATAATTTTTTTGCGAAGAAAAATACTACAGATGTAAATAATAGCATATCCGCTTTGCCGGAGGGTTTACCGAAAAAAAACTTCACAGCACCCAATCCCGCTGTTTATGATTCTGACAAGAAAAATACAACTGTACAATCTGAAAATGAGAAGATCGTTGATGAAATTCAGAATAACCACAACAGGATCAGGTCACTTATCAAGCTTGCTGTTATCGGCGCCGCTATTACTATTCTTATCATTATTAGTACAATTGCTTGGTTTACGATGAATAGGGAAGTGGAAAATAACGGGCTTAGTATGACGGCGACGGATGCGCCGTTTGAAATAGGAGTTGTCGGAACAACGGTAAGAAACAATTCTGAATTAAATAAGGCTGATAATCAGTATAATAATGGCGATAATACACAAATCGACGGTTATTATATTACTGATGGCTTGAATTCAAAAATAAAAATAAGATATACTCCTTCTCAGGGAGACATTGAGGATTTCGGTCCGGGTAGCAGTGGGGTATTATCTTTTTATGTGATTCCGAAGCAAGATGGCGATCTTACAGTAAAAATTGATTTAGGTTCGATTGGATATAGGGAATATGACTATAATAATACAAAAATAATAAAACCCAT
>CACZSM010000071.1 GCA_902783815.1 uncultured Ruminococcus sp. | reverse complement strand
GACAGCGGCAAGGTTGACGGGATATCCGGCAATGTAGATATGAACCACCTGTATGATGAATCAATTATTTCAGATTTTCCGAAAGATGAAATAAAAAAGACGAATGAAGAAATAGCAGATGAAGTTATAGCTGGAAAATGGGGTAACGGCATTGACCGAGTGACAAAAATTAAAAAAGCCGGCTATAATTATGACGATGTCCAAAAGATCGTAAATCAGAAAATGCAGTCCGCACCAAAAAAGACAAATGAGCAGGTCGCTGATGAGGTTATAGCCGGACTGTGGGGCAATGGCAACACCAGAAAAGAGCGCCTGACAAAAGCCGGATATGATTATAACAATGTTCAAAAAATTGTAAATCAAAAAATGAAAAGCGTTGTATTCAAAAAAGGCGATGTTGTAAAAGTAAAACCCGGTGCAAAAGACTACACCGGAAAAACGCTTGACAGTTTCGTTTTCAACACGACTTTCTATATCGTTGAAATATCTGGTAACAGAGCGGTTATAGGTCTTGACGGCCGTGTGACTGCCGCTGTGAACACTAAAGACCTTGTCAAAATCTAAACAAAAAAACAGGTCATCTACAGCGATTGCTGCGGATGGCCTGTTTTATATCTTTTTGGAGTTTTGTCCGCCCCACTCCAAAAAGATATAATCAAGAAGAATAAAAAAAGATATCGATAGAACCAGTGGGACGGTAGAAGATAATGCGGTCGATAACAGACTTAAGAAGACTGTTTTTATCTTCCTCCGGGAGAGCCGGAGAGCAGATAGAAGGAAGCATGAGAGCGATTCTTCCTCGGATGCGTGATCTTTCAATTTCAGGGTTGGTTATTACAATACACTGCTCAGAGCGCAGCTGCTTGATTTTCTCCAGAATGGCAGAGCGAGCCTGCTTGAATTCATCAAGAGTATAAACCTCGCTTTCGTAGCCCTCACGAATTCTTTTGAGCTTCTTTTCTTCTTTTGCGATCTGTGCAGGGATATCATTGTCGTGCTGCTTGATCGGCTTGGGAGATAGGTTAATTTTAGCAGACTCGTCCTTAACGATAGTTGCAAGGGACGATATGACCATATCGTTTATTTTTTTCAGGCTGATGCTGTGACTTAATTTACAAGTCCCTCGGGCATAAGAGTAGCACTGCAAAGAGGTTTTTGAAGCGCTCTGGACTAAGGTTGCTCCGCAAGCACTACAGCGGCATAAACCTTGCAGCATAAAAGGCTGTGCGGCACTTTTTTCTCGCCGGTAGGGAGTTCGTGCTGACTGCAATAATTTTTTCTGGACTGCGTCAAAAATTGTGCGGTCGATGATCGGCTCATGTTCAGCTTTTATCATCGTGCCGGTGTTTAAAGCACGATAGTCCGTTTTGCCGTCAGCTGTAAACCGGATATATCCTATATAGACCGGGTTGGAAAGAATGTAGCGGACAGTGCGGTTTTCAAAAAGGTTTCCTCGCCGGGTCCGATGGCCGGCATCGTTCAAACGGCGGGCAATGGTGACTAATCCCACACCGGAAAGGTAGTCATCGAACATCTGGCGCACTATGGGCGCAGTGTCAGGATCCGGATAATACTTGCCGTCCCGTATCAGATAGCCATATGAAGGAATGGAAACTGCCTGACCTCTGCTTGCTTTCTCGGCCATGCCTCGCCTGACTTCTTCAGCAAGGTTAATGCTGTAATATTCGTCCATAGCTTCTATCATGGCCTCAATGAGAACGGACATTTTATCATCGCCGATATTTTCAGAAATAGATATAACATCAATACCGCACTGCTTCCGGAGCATAGACTTATACACTATGCTGTCCTCACGATTCCGGGCAAAACGAGAAAATTTCCATAGCAGAATAGCATCAAAAGGCTTCGGCTTCTGTTTTGCAACGCCTATCATCCTGTTA
Organism: uncultured Ruminococcus sp.; assembly: GCA_902783815.1. Classification (GTDB taxonomy): domain Bacteria; phylum Bacillota; class Clostridia; order Oscillospirales; family Acutalibacteraceae; genus UBA1213. The sequence goes on along the minus strand of CACZSM010000071.1, from coordinate 2,944 downwards.
AACTCCGGGCGCTTGGCAGTGTTCCGGCCGCTGATACCCTCATCCATAAAGACGAACTCATCAGGCAAAATATAATCATTGCGCTTTGCATAATCCCGTATTTTTTCAAGCTGAGAAGCAGGGGAGAACTCGATCTGATCCTCTGTCGATACCCTGATGTATGCAGCAGCTGTTTTCATAATATCACCCCATTTTATTTTTCCCCACCGATATGGTCTGTCGGTGGGGATTTTTTTACGGCCTGACGCCCAGATATTCTATAAGTGCGTTCTGGAAAACCTTTGAACAGTTTACACCGTCGCGATCTGCCAGGTCTGCAAGCCACGCAGGTAGGGAAAGTGTCTTTTTAACAAATCTGTTGCTTATCTTGTCGCGATAGGCAGGCATAAACACTTCAATAACAGCAGGGACTTCATTCTTCTCACAATGTATTTTCGTAATAGGAGTAGGTTCTGGAATAGGCTCATCGTCCTGCTCCATACCCCACAGGTGTAGCCCCAGCGCTTCATTGGCATTTTTAAGAGCTTCGTCCATTGTATCGGCACAAGGAAGGCATCCGGGCAGATCAGGAAAGGAGATTGAAATTCCATCGTCCTCAAAACTAAAAACAGCAATAAATGAATAGCGGTCTTTTTTCATAATAATACCTCCTGACAGTAATAAAGAAGCGGAGCGGCATCAGAGAAATTTGATGCCTGCTTGTTTTTCAATGCTTTTCAGAGTTTTGATCGGTATATCCTTGCGAGGGTGTGTCACAGTTACCCGTCCAGGCTTACTTGGATGTTTGAATTGATGATGGTCGCCTACACATCCGACTTCATACCAACCGTCAGCTGTAAGAACTTGAATCACTTCTCTTGATGAGTAGCTTTTCATAAGTATTGCCTCCTTACAATACTATTATAATACATAATTTATTATGTGTCAAGAAATTATGAATAAATAATTTCCACATTGATTCATCCTTTCTTTTCCTACATCTCATAAATAACCTGTACGACTTTACCAAGAATACGGATTGGGGTTTCCTTAATGTCGTAAATCTGGGGTTGGTGTATAGGGTTATAAGATTGGGGTGTCAGAGTTACAGTTCTGCCTTTTTGGTGAAAGCGTTTGACGGTTGCATCATTGTCACCGACCAGAACAACAGCAATTTCTCCATCTTCGACAACTTCTTGTTTACGCACTATAATAATATCATTTTCACAGATCCTGGCCGCCGTCATACTGTCTCCCCGTACTCTCAGGCCGAAATACTCAGCGCCGCCGTTAAGTTCGGTATAGATGTATGAATCAATGTGTTCTTCGGCATACAGCGGCAAACCTGCGGATATCTTGCCTAAGACTGGTATTTTGTGCACCGGTGCAAAGCTGACGGGAGAAAGTTCTGGGGCTTGATTCTTTGTGATTCGTTCTATAGGCACATCAAAACCCATAAGCCAAGATTCGGATACATTAAGTGCTTTAGCGAGCGAATATACTCGTTGTTGCTTTGGAACAAAACTTCCTTTAATGTATTGACTCATAGCACTCTTGCCTATCCCTGTCATTCTGCATAAATCAGACTGTGTTTTTCCTCTGATATTCATAGCTTCTTTAATCCGTTCAGAAAAATCTGCCATTATCAACTACCCCCCCATTTGTCTTTTATAATTATTCTACTACATTAGTTTAGAAAAAACAACAAAAAGTTTAGAAATTTATAAAAAAAGAGTTGACAAAACTAAACTCACATGGTATTATAATACTTGTAAGGTTTAGAAATCTAAACCAATAAAAAGAAAGGAGATAAAATAATTGCTTTACACATTCAATTATAGTAAATTGAGAGGCAAAATCCGCGAACATGGTTATACACAAGAGGAAGTTGCTAAAAAACTCAATGTTGCTCCTGCGACATTGAGTTTAAAACTCAATAATGCAAGCGAATTCAGCCAATCAGAAATTCAGGAGCTTTGTAGTTTCTTGGATATATCCGGAGCAGAGGTATCTGATTATTTTTTTAGCTGTATAGTTTAGTTTTCTGAACTTTACTTTAAGCGAAGTGTGATTTTATTTTTTATGCAACAGAGAGGAGCAAAAAATGGAAATCAATGGGACAAACGAGAAGATAGCCTGTGAAATAATATCTTTGCTGGAAAGCCATAACTGCACTATCAAACAGGCAAATGAAATACTCTGTTTCGTACAGGAGTATTTAACGCTCAGCTCAACAGTACAGTTTGATGAAAAGGTTTTTGAAAGTTTTTTGAAAGAAAATTTTTTTGTTAGACAGAAGTATTTAACGCTCAGTTCAACAGTGCAGTTTGATGAAAAGGTTTTTGAAAGTTTTTTGAAAGAAAGTTTTTTTGTTAGCCGGATATAACATCCTGCATAGGCCGGGACGAACGAAAGGGAGATTATTATGAAAAAATACGCACTGGGCACGCTGACGATTAAAGACCAAGAAATACAGGACACTAAAGAAGAAATAATTATGGATCTAATCGACCAGATGCAGAAATATGTTGCAGAGAGTAAAAAAATCTATGACGACAGCAGGATGAGCCTTGAAGATAAGCTCTCTGCTATTGAATCCAGGTGTGGGCGCTTTTGCGGCCTGGCAGATTTCCTTAATAACACTATGCGCGTTGACGCTCGCACCGATGACAATACGCTATACACACAACAAATGTTTAATAGCTTCCACTATTGGAAACAGATGTTGAGTATTGAAATTTCCAAAGCAAGCAAAGAAGGGAGAATATTATGAGGTATATGCTATTCGACAGCTATGATACAGAACCGGGTGAGCTGATCTGCACTTCAGATGATTATGCAGAAATCAAAGCAGCGGCAAAACAGCGGATAGAGGATACAGACGGTGAATGTACCCTGTGGGTTGCAGAAAGAATGGTGAATGGATGATGAAAGAAAATAAACAGCTGATATGTGACTTGCTGCT
>CACZSM010000070.1 GCA_902783815.1 uncultured Ruminococcus sp. | reverse complement strand
CTGCGCCGCAAGCCTTTGAAAAGGCTTGACCGAAACTTTTGCCTTTTTGTTGGCTATTTTTCTTTTAAAGAAAGTTGAATTCCATGGAAAATTTTAAAATACTCTTGATTTTTTGCTGACAGTGTAGTATAATACAAATGTTGTTTATGACAAGACAGATATCATGTCTTTGGAGATGCGTGCGGACAGGCGCTGTACGATGGGGCGCCGTGAACCATGTCAGGTCGGGAACGAAGCAGCATTAAGCGTGTATCCCTGTGCGATACAGTCAGTCTGTTCGTTCGTATCTCCAAGAATATGATCCGCATAGCGGTTTCTGTCTTGTTTTTTTACGGATAATCTGAATTGGAGGTCATTATGTATCGGGTTTTGTACCGTAAATATCGTCCGAGATATTTTGCTGATGTGATCGGTCAGCCGCAGGTTACCGATACTCTTAAAAATGAACTCAGAAATGACCGTATCGCCCATGCTTACCTCTTTACCGGGTCAAGGGGTACTGGAAAAACTACCTGCTCAAAAATACTTGCAAAGGCTGTTAACTGCCTTTCCCCTGAAAATGGTGACCCCTGCGGCAGATGTGAGATTTGCAGAGGTATTGATGACGGAAGTGTACTTGATGTCGTAGAAATCGATGCTGCAAGCAATAATGGCGTTGACGACATAAGAACTCTCCGTGAGGAGGCTGCTTTTACTCCGGCAAATGCAAAATACAGGGTATATATCATAGATGAGGTGCATATGCTCTCTATAGGCGCGTTTAATGCGCTCCTTAAGACCCTTGAGGAACCACCTGAGCATGTAGTATTCATTCTTGCTACAACTGAAGTGCATAAGCTGCCGGCTACTATACTTTCAAGATGTCAGAGATTCGATTTTCACAGAATATCTCCAAAGGATATTGCAGACCGCTTGAAATATGTCTGCCAGTGTGAAAATACGGAAATTGATGATAATGCGGCTCTTCTGCTCGCCGGAATAGCCGACGGCGCAATGAGAGATGCTCTTTCTCTTCTCGATCAGTGTATGGGTAAGGGTGACAGGATCACAGAAACGATCGTCAGACAAACTGCCGGTCTTGCTGATAAAAGTCACCTTATTGCGATTACTGATGCTATAATAAAAAAAGATAGCGCAGCCGCAGTGGAAATTGTAGATCAGCTGTATTCGCAGTCAAAGGAAATGCTCAGACTGTGCGATGAGTTGACAGCTCATTTTCGTGAACTGATGCTTATTAAATCAGTGAAAAAACCAAGAGATATCATCGTTATGTCTGATGAGGACTACTCAAAGGCAAACGATCAGGCTCTCGCTCTCCCAATGAGGGAAGTTGTCGCTGTTATTGATTCGCTGCAAAGAGCCGCTGAAAAAATGACACGCGGCGCAAACAGAAGAATAGAAATGGAAATGACATTGGTTCATCTGTGTACTTCCGTTTCACCAGGCAGTATAGATCCGGCTATAGAAGGCAGAGTCGCTGCTCTTGAAAGGGCTGTATCTGCTCTGAAAAGGACGCCTGCATCTGTTAATACTCAGACTTCAAATGCGCCTGCGCCACCTGTTATGGTAAATAAGCCGAGCGCTGATAAAATGGAGGAACTGAGGAAAAACGCCGTCCCGTTCAAGGAATGGCCTGAAGTGATCGAGGAGATCAGAAAGACCTCTAAAACGATCGCAGCAGGTTTCGATGGAAGCCGCGCTTTCCTTAGCGGAAAATATCTGCTGATAGATTCTCAGCGTGAGATCTGCTATGAACTGCTTAGAAAGTCATCACAGCGCGATAGTGTCCGTAATGCAGTTAAAATGATTACCGGCAATGATTATAAGCTGGGAAGATACAGCTATCCGGATGAGGTTAAAAGTGATGATGCCCTTACGGGTCTTATTACCGATCTGAAGGCGGCAGGAGTAAGCGTCGATGAAAAGAGATAACCTTTATTATACAGGTTAGGTTTCAAATAAACATAAAGATAAATCATAATGGAGGAAACAAAAATGAAAGCAAGATTACCACAGGGTTACAGCAACGGAGGAACATCAAATCTTCAGCAGCTTGCTCGTCAGGCACAGAAAATGCAGGAGGAAATGGATGCTGCAAGCAAGGAGCTTGAGGAAAAGGAATACTCGGCTGCTGCAGGCGGCGGAGCTGTTAAGGCTATTATAAAGGGAAGCCTGGAAATACAGTCTATCGAGATCAGCAAGGATGTTGTTGATCCGGAGGATGTGGATATGCTGTCTGATCTTATTATCGCAGCAGTCAATGAGGCTATCCGCAAGGCTCGCGATGAGAAAGCTGAAAAAATGGATAAGATCTCTGGCGGTCTGAATGTTCCTGGTCTGTTCTGATTATGAGCGGATATAGTATCCCGGCTCTTTCAAGGCTTATAGAGCAGTTTGAGCGTTTACCTGGTATTGGTCCGAAGTCTGCCGCACGCCTTGCGTATTATGTGCTTTCAATGCCGGAAAGTGAAGCTAAAAAATTTTCTGACGCTATCACTGATGCCCATCAGAAAATACATTACTGCAAAATATGCTGCAATCTGACAGATAAGGAAATATGCTCAATTTGCGCTGACGATACCCGCGACAAATCCGTTATATGCGTGGTTGAAAGTACAAAGGATGTTATTGCATTTGAAAAAACTAAAGAATTTCATGCGACATATCATGTCCTTCATGGTCTGATATCCCCGATGAAGGGTATATCTCCGAATATGCTGAAAATCAAGGAGCTTCTTGCAAGACTTGGCAGCGAGGATGTAAAAGAAGTATTTTTGGCTACAAGTCCTACTGTTGAGGGCGAAGCAACAGCCGTATATATCAGCAAGTTTATTAAGCCTATGGGTATTAAGATCACAAGACTTGCTTATGGTCTGCCTATTGGCACTGAAATCGAGTATATCGATGAAGTTACCCTGCTGAGAGCAATCATGGGCAGAAAGGAAATCTGATCCGGAAAGGAGTTATATTTCGTGGCAAAGGAATCAACAAAAACAATAGCACAAAATAAAAAGGCATTCCATGATTACTTTGTTATCGAAAGCTTTGAAACCGGAATTGAGCTTTGCGGAACAGAGGTCAAGTCGCTGCGCCAGGGAAAAGTGAATCTTAAGGACGCCTGGTGTACCATAGAAAACGGCGAGATCTGGGTCAAGGGTATGCACATAAGTCCCTATGAACAAGGTAATATCTTTAACCGCGATCCTATGCGCGTAAGACGACTTCTGATGCATAAGCGCGAAATTATGCGCCTGTTTGGTTTGGTTAAACAGGAAGGTTATTCCCTGATACCTCTCTCCATGTATTTCAAAGGCTCAAGAGTCAAGTTGCAGCTGGGTCTTTGTAAAGGTAAAAAACTCTATGATAAACGCAGTGATATGGCTGAAAAATCTGCGAAAAGAGATATCGAAAGAGCTATCAAGGAAAAAAACAGACTGTGATTCTTTACCGGATCTGTTTTGGGATCCGGTATTTTATACGGGAGCGCAATGGCTTCGACGGGGAGTGTGAGCTTGGGTAAGCGGGCAGTGGCTTTGCGGAACCACTATAAAATCCGTAAACTTTAAATAATAAACGACAACAATTATCCTGTTGCCCTTGCCGCTTAATTAGGCAAGCGTTCCTTGCAGAAGTACCACGGTCTGTTTGGGGCGTCGATTAGTGGTGAACATGAACGAATGTCTGGCTCGCCTTTCGTCACGACTCAGAGCCTACCGAAACGATCTGCCTGTCTGTCGGCGGTTCGTCTGGGGAATCTTTATTGACTGACTGCGCCCGGAGAAATCCTTTGTAAGTGCTTTTCGGACAGGGGTTCGATTCCCCTCGCTTCCACCAGAATAGGATTGCTATTTTAACAAAATAGCAATCCCATATTTTTGCCATAAAATGTCTGAAAATCTTCCTTTGGATCTATCAAGTCCAGAAGGAGGAACATTACTATCGTCAAAATCAAGAAGATATGTGTTTTACTCGGCGAACTATTTGTCGGGTTATAATGATTAACATAGATGTTTGTTTTAAACATAAGCGAAATGGAGGATATAAAAAATGCCAATCAATAGAAATCGTGCCGAAGGATGGCAGCACGCCAAGTTGAGCGGTCATGAAAACGAGAGGCTGATCGCAGAACTTACCGAGAAAGACACAACGGTACAAAAACGCCTCCTTGATGCTGCACATATTCAAGGGTGTAAAATTCAAAATGTTGAGTATGGAGGACTTTGCGAGGCTGGTGTAGATTCTGTCTTCGATGGAAAAACGAAATCGAAAACCGATATGTGGCTTAATTTAACAAATGGACAACGCTTGAATGTATCCATCAAGAAAGATGAAGGAGGGCAAGTTTTCTTGATAGGTATTGATCGTTTTATTGAAGGCTTCGAGATTCAATATAAAAAAAATATACCGAGTCCTGTCAAGAGAGCCTTGTCCCTTTATTTCGGTTCCGCCAATGATACCCGCGAAATAATTAATCAGTATGGTGGCGCAAATAAAAACTTGGAAATTCGAAAGAATCGTCTTGTCGGAGATACTTTGAAGGCCTATGATGTCGATTTATATAATGGATTACTTCAATGGTTCAATGATAATATCATTGAGTTGTTTGATTTCTGCTTTGCAAAAGGTCTTGCGCGAAATCCGCATGACTGGGCGAATATCGTATGGTATAAAAATATGGTAGGAGAAAACCAGTTCGACACTATCATCTACTTACCGGATATTACTAATCGCATCTGTGCAACGGCAGGATACGGGACTAAGAACGGTGGCAGCACGATTCAATTGCCTTTCGGTTTCGTTCAATGGCACAGTCCAAAAAATAAATTCCCCGGTAAAATTCAATTTCACCACAAATATGACAAAGTCCTTGATTTTGTCAGATAGGAGGTAAGTAAAAATGTCTTTAAATACTGAACGTCAGTTTAGGAAGGATATGGGGTTTAAAAATCAGGAACAAATAAAACGATTTTATAAAGCGACAGACTTAGTATGTGTCAATTGGGATAAAATCCTCAAATTAAACGAGCGACTAAAAAATATCTTTTCTCGGCTTCATGAAGTCGTACATACATCTATCCGAATTGATGACATAAATGCTTTTTGCTCTGATATTGATACTGCATTTAAAAGAATGCGAGATAACGATATTATTCCCAGACTTAATAACTTTGGTCGTTTGCCTGAAGATGTGTATTACAATTGGATGCGAGGCTATTGCGTTGCACAGTATTTTACAAAGGCAATTGCCATTCTTTTAGATGTAGAAGAAAATGCAATTCGCCAAATTGGCATGGATAACCTTGACAATATTGAAACTTTTTCGCAATCCCCAATGGCAGATGTTGAAGTTTGCTTACAAGACGATTCCACGATTCGTTTTGAGGTACAGTCCGGATATACAGGAATTAATGATATAAAGAAACACAAGGTGGATGAAGCAAAGCGAGTTTTTCAATTAAATAAAATAAGATCATATGTTATTCATTTTGATTTATTTAATGGTCGTGTTGCCGTTATAGATATTTCTGAGATTAATGACTCAAATACAAACTATAAAGTAAATGAGAGATTTGAGGGGCAAATGGTGTTTTCTATTCCGGCGGATGCTTTTAGGTATAAACTGGTTGATCCACCACCAAAATTTGCTGAAATAGTTTATTAATGAACATCGCCGATATCCCAATGAGATATCGGCGATGTTAACTTTGTTTATTGAGAGCTTTTAGCATTTGTCTTGCTATTGCTATGGACAGAAGCGGTGGAACTGCATTTCCGATTTCAAGCCGTTTCATTCCATCAGAACCATAGAACGCATAGTCATCTGGAAAACTCTGAAGCCGCGCACCTTCACGAATCGACATTGCTCTGGAATCTCTCGGATGGATGCACCTCGAAGAAGAAGGACAAGCGAAATTTCTCGTTATCGTAGTAGAAGGCTTCTCCCACCACAGCTTCGCATATGTATTCTTATAACCACTTTTCGGTCTGATGTCTTCGGGAAGATCGTCCTTACTTTCTCCATCTTTGAGAGCTTGCATAATTCTAATAAGATGGTCGCCATTTTTTGGCGCATTATGCTCAGTTAATTTACATCCACTGTTACGAACAAACTTTAAGAACTGGTTATCTGCAAGACCGCAGTATTCCGTTGCTGACTCTCCACTCCGTAATATGGGCAAATCACCAATGGCATCTTTTAATGTAACATATGGAAATTTACCTTCGCCATGCGTAGCTTCAGGGTATTCAAATGGATTGCTTCCTTTGAATCCAACGAGAATGACTCTTTCTCTACGCTGAGGAACACCGAACTCAACAGCATCAAGAACTCTATATTTTAACTCATATCCGATTTCTTCAAACTCATGCTGAATTTTTTGGAAGAGTCTTCCCTTATCCATGCTTAGAATACCAGTAACATTCTCAAACACAAAGGCGCGAGGCTTAAGGATTTGAAGCACTCTTTTGTACTGCATAAATAGATTTGCCCTTTCATCCATTTTCCTTTTCCCAACTGTGGAATATGACTGGCAGGGTGGGCCACCTATGACAAGGTCTATAACTTGACTGTTTAACGCTTCTGACAAAATTTCTTCTGTCAGAGAATTGATATCGCAGTTGAGCATTTTCACACCTGGATGGTTAAGTGTATAGGCTATCGAAATGTCTTTCTCTATTTCATTCGCTATCAACACCTTAAAATCCGGAATCTTTGAAAAGCCGTAACTTAGTCCCCCGACTCCGGCAAATAAATCCACTACATTATACATATATTCATGCTCTCTCCTTAATCCAAAGCTACCAATATTCTTTTAACTATTCGTGATACGACCGGCACGCAAACCGAATTCCCGATTTGCTTATATACTTGTTTTTCGTACGCTGTCGGAAGTTGATATGATTCCGGAAATCCTTGAAGTCTCGCTGCTTCTCTTGGAGTAATCAATCTAACGGAAAAGTCATCATAGAAAAATGGTATTCTTTCAAATCTGCTCCCCATTGCGGCAAGCAGCGTAGGGCAAATCCCCTCCATTCCTCTTGAAATACCCCAATCGGTGAATCTATATACCCGCTTTCGATCGTCCATATATTCCATCATTCGACCCCACATTTTATGTCCATCCATATAATAACGATCCGGTTGTCGTTCTTTATCAAACAAATCAAAAGCAGTAATCGTAAGAGGAATCTTACAAGGAAAATGAAACTTGCTTAAATCTTTTTTGTACTTAAAGGCCAATATATAAATCCTGTTACGCTGTTGAGGAATATTTCCATACTCTTTCGCATTCATAACCTGATAGACAACATAGTATTTCAATTCCTCTAATGTTTTTTTGATGATTTCAAAAGTTCTTCCATTGTCATGCTTCTCAAGATTTGCTACATTTTCCAAAAATACAACACGAGGTTTTACAGCATTAATCACTCTGGCAGTTTCAAAAAATAAGTTGCCGCATGGATCGTTGAATCCTTGAAGCAAACCAACGGATGAAAATGATTGACAGGGAAAACCAGCAGTTAGAATATCAAATTTTGGGATGCTCTTAACATCTAAGTCTCGAATGTCTCCCTCGACAAGATATTCATCCCCAAAATTCAATCTATAAGTTTTGCAAGCCCATTTGTCAATTTCATTTGCCCATATGAGCTTGCAACCGTTTTGCTTGAATGCCAAGCATATTCCACCTATACCGGCAAACATACTTCCTACCGTATATTGCTCCATAGCCATTTGTTATCCCCATATTCTGAAAGCATAGTCAACGCTCTATTTGACTGAAATTTGAAAAAAATACTTTTCTCTCTAAATTAGGACATATGTTTTTCTATCAAGAAACCAATCATATAACTCGTTGTTATCCTATTTTTTACTCTGTATCAGTCTATAAAATTATATCATAAAACTACATTATCGTCAAGTTTGACGAGTGGATGTTTTTTATTAAAAACCGCTATTTCTGTACAGTTTATTACTCACTATTCAATTTCCATTTTTGTTATTGACTAAATGTTACATATCAAAACAGAGTGCTTTTTGCATATAGCCATGCAAATCCTATAATAATATGCCCCTGCCAGTACAGTCAATACCAACAGGGGACGGGATATTATACATATCACAATGCTACTCGGAGCCTTTCAGAGCTTCGACCATGTCTATTTTCTTGTTCTTATTTGATACCATAAATCCTACAAACAGCGAAACTCCGAATGTCAGTATTATAGAAACACAATATGTCAAAGGTCCAAGCATCATCTTCATTTCATATTCTCCTGCAAGGGCTGAGATCATCCATTTCAAAGCACCAACTCCTGCCGGAAGTCCGATTATGACTCCTATGACTGTCAACCATATATTCTGCGAGATCAGCAGCCTTTCTATATGTTTATTACGGAAACCAAGAACTTTAAGAGTCGCCAGCTCACGGTACCGCTCAACATAGCTCATAATGCCGAGATTGTACAGAACAACAATACCTAATACCGCCGCTGCAATGACAAGTATTACTACCATGCCATCCATAATGCTGACAAAACTTTTAAAGGTTTCCATTAGAAGTGCTTTATTCTGCTTGCCTGAAATAAGTTCTGATGAAGGAATATCATCTGTCTTTACATCAGTGTAAATTGCAGTCGGTGAATAATCAATTCCAAGCTGGTCTGCAAGAGTATCAGTAATTGTTACACTTTCAGTCATTATAGAACGATTGTATCCTATAACTTTAACAGTATATGTATCCTTTGAACCATATGGGGAAAATGAAATACTCTCCCCTATCTTCGCCTTGTCTTTAAGCCTT
>CACZSM010000069.1 GCA_902783815.1 uncultured Ruminococcus sp. | reverse complement strand
CATCCGAGGAATTCATATCCGTGATTATGAATTCAAGCTCCAGATCACAGACATTTTCGGATATCTTACGGATTATTTCAGCAGTCTTAGCCTTATTATTCTTTGAAGGTATTATTATTGAGAGGTCGATATTTGCCATTTACAACATCTCCATTATATTACTGAGAATATTATACCACAAACAATACCTCTTTCCACAGAGAATTTTTACATTTTCGATTCCTTATTTTTGGTTATTATCCACAAATCAGCTGCCATATTTTGCCTTTATAAGATCTGCGGTTTCCTGTCCGAGTCTGCCGATAAGAGCCTCATCAAGACCCTCAAGCATTACTCTTACCAGTGGTTCAGTTCCGGACATACGGACAAGTATTCTGCCGTCATTTCCAAGTTCTTTCTTTACCTGTTCTATTTTTCCGTTTATTTCCGGATCATCACTGAACTGCTTTTTGCCTTCCGGAGTTACCCTTACATTTATAAGAACCTGTGGATAATGTGTCATAAGGGTAGCTATATCAGACAGCTTCGCATTTCTTCTTTTTACGATACTCAGCAGCTGAGCCGCAGTAAGCTGTCCATCACCTGTTGTTGCGTAGTCAAGGAAGATAACATGACCGGACTGCTCTCCGCCAAGATTATAGCCTTCGCTGAGCATCCTTTCAAGAACATATCTGTCACCGACAGCAGTAGCTTCAAATTTCAGTCCGTTATCCGCGCAGAACCTCTGGAATCCGAGATTTGACATTACTGTGCCTACAACAGCCTTCCTGCTCAGCTTATTTCTTGAAGCCATATCCAACGCGCAGATAGCCATTAAAAAGTCACCGTCAATAAGCTGTCCTTTATCATCCACAGCAAGACATCTGTCTGCATCGCCGTCAAATGCTACTCCCAGGTCAAGATGATTCTTCACAACGAATTGCTGCAGATTCTCCATATGAGTCGAACCGCAGCGGTCATTTATATTAACCCCATCCGGCTTATCGGAGAGCATGAAACACTCTGCGCCCAATTTTGTAAACAGCTTTTCAGCCGTAACGGATGATGAACCGTTTGAGCAGTCAATACCGATCCTCATACCATCCAGTCGCTGATCCACAGTTCTTATTACATGATCTATATACTGTTCAACAGCCTCATCAGCTCTTGTAACTCTTCCGAGAGCATCCCCCTGCTGACATACATATTCCTCAGCATTGTCAAGCACGATTGCCTCGATCTTTTCCTCCATTGCATCAGGCAGCTTATAGCCTGTACCGGAGAATATCTTTATACCATTGAATTCAAACGGATTATGTGAAGCTGATATCATTATTCCTGCATCAGCATTATACTTCTTTACAAGGTATGCCACAGTAGGTGTCGGCACAACTCCTAAAAGCACCACATCCGCACCAACTGAACAAAGTCCTGCAATAAGTGCGCCCTCCAGCATATCTCCTGAAAGTCTTGTATCCTTTCCGATGAGTATTTTCGGATGCTTTCTTTCCGAGCTTTCTGTAAGCACCATTGCAGCTGCTCTGCCTATATTCATTGCAAGCTCTATAGTCAGTTCTGTATTAGCGACGCCTCTTGCGCCGTCTGTTCCGAATAATCTGCCCATTCTTTCGACCTCCATCAGAAATTATCAATTCATTTTATGTCTTATACTGCACAAAAATGCAGTACCTGAAGCATTATCCGCAGAATAAGCCGGCTGTGCAAAATACGCTCCGTACCTTGCAAGCAGTCTTTCCTTTATTATCCTGTCAGACATAACTCCTCCGGCAAACACTACCGGTATATCTCCATATTCTTCAAGAAGCGCCTCACACATCCCATCAATAGTCTTTCCGACTATCTCAAGACAAAGCGCTGCTGTATATTCCTTTGTTCTTCCGCCTTCAAAAGCCCTCCGGCAGATGTTCTCTCCGCCGGAAAGACAGCAGTCACTGCCCTTCAATGTTACCCTTGCCTTCACAGGCTCCGTATTATGTTCTGCAAACCTTTCAAGCTCTGCTCCGCACGGGAACGGCAGTCCGAGCATTACTCCTACCCTGTCGATAAGCTGACCTGCATTCAGATCAAGTGTTTTGCCCACAAGCTGAACTGAAAAGATCCTGTCTCCCCCGCCTTCGACAAGAAGAGCCTCAGTAGTACCGCCGGAAACATGGAAAGCCAGAAATCTTTTACCCACAAGCTCCGTATGCTCTGCCGAAAAGAGTGCTGCAGCGATATGACCGCTCTGGTGTGAGAACCCATAGACAGGTGCATCAAGCGCTGATGCGATCATCTCCCCTGCGCCTTTTCCGACAAGAAAACACGGCATATACGAACCCTCCGCATCTCTCGGACGATCCGATACTCCTACCGCTGCTATTTTTCCCGGTGATGCCGCAAGAACCTCCTGCACCAGCTCCGGGAGCTGCACAGTATGGTGAAATACTGCGTCACTTTGCCGAAGTCCACATTCTCCCTGTCTGACGGGCAGCAGTTTTTTTCTCATTATCATAGTACCGCTGCCGCTGTCATACAAGGAAACCGAAGTCGTATAATTGCTGGTATCCAGCCCCAAAAAACAAGGCATCACTTCTCGCCGCCGCTTTCACTTATTGTTCTCGCAGCCGATCCCAGTACACCATTTACAAAAGAAGCATCGTCCTTTGTCGCAAATTCCTTTGCAAGCTCTACTGCCTCATTTATTGATACGCTTACCGGAACTGACTTTTCATAGAGCATCTCATATACAGATATTCTCATTATCGTAAGTGCTACCTTTGATACTCTGTTCATTTTCCAGCCCTTGAGGTGTTTTTCTATCATCTCATCAATTTCACTGAGATGTTCCTCCACTCCGAATGACAGTTTTCTTGTATATTTTCCTGCTTCGGCATCTCTTGCTGCGGAGGCATCCTCGATTATGCTTTCAATACTATCCTGACGGAATATCTGCTCGAACAGCAATTCAAAAGCAAGCTGTCTTTCCTGATGTCTTTCGCTGCTGCGGGTATTATCCTTGCTCATAGTATTTTTCCTTTCACTCTTTATTATCCGAGTATGATCTTATGGAATACCTTTTTGCCTTTTTTAATAACTATCTGACCGTTTGCAAAATCATCTGCACTGAGGAATGTCTTTACATCCGTGATCTTCTTATCATCCACAGCTATTCCGCCCTGCTGTATAAGTCTTCTTGCGTCTCCCTTTGATGGTGCCAGCTTTGCGAGGAACAACAGATCTATAAGTCCTATACTGCCGTCTGTAAAGTCTGCATTTGTGATCGTAGTTGAAGGCATATTTTCAGTATCAGCTCCTGCAGAGAACAATGCCCTTGCCGCTTCGAGAGCCTTTTCAGCCTCTTCTTCTCCATGCACTAACTTTGTCAGTTCATATGCAAGTATTTCCTTAGCCTTATTGAGCTGGCTGCCCTCCCACTTTTCCATTGATTCAATTTCCTCTATCGGAACGAATGTAAGCATTTTCAGGCACTTGATAACATCGTCATCACCGACATTTCTCCAGTACTGGAAGAAATCATAAGGACTTGTCTTTTCAGCATCGAGCCATACTGCTCCCTTTTCGGTCTTGCCCATTTTCTTGCCCTCTGAATTCAGAAGCAGATTTATTGTCATTGCATAGGCATCCTTACCGAGTTTTCTTCTGATAAGCTCTGTACCGCCAAGCATATTGCTCCACTGGTCGTCTCCGCCGAACTGGAGGTTACAGCCATACTTTTTGAATAATGAGTAGAAATCGTAGCTTTGCATTATCATGTAGTTGAATTCAAGAAAGCTGAGTCCTCTTTCCATACGCTGCTTATAGCACTCTGCTGCAAGCATCCTGTTGACACTGAAACAAGCTCCGACCTCTCTCAGAAGCTCTACATAATTCAGATCAAGCAGCCAGTCTGCATTATTCACCATCAGAGCCTTATCATCCGAGAAATCAATAAACCTGCTCATTTGTTTTTTGAAACACTCGCAGTTATGCTGGATATCCTCTTTAGTAAGCATTTTTCTCATATCGGTCTTACCTGTAGGGTCGCCTATCATTCCTGTACCGCCGCCTATGAGTGCTATTGGCTTATTGCCTGCCATTTGCAGTCTTTTCATAAGGCAAAGCGCCATAAAGTGACCAACATGGAGGCTGTCTGCTGTCGGGTCGAAGCCGATATAGAACACTGCCTTACCCGAATTGACCAGATCCCTGATCTCATTTTCATCTGTTGTCTGAGCTATCAGACCTCTTCTTTGAAGTTCCTCATAAACTCCCATTTTCTGTCGTCCTTTCATTTTAAAAAGTGATTCCGGGGGACAAAAAAACCCCCTGTTACTACCAGAGGGCGATCTGACAACCGCTGTACCACCTCAATTTACTGCTGTCTTACGGCAGCAGCCTCATGGAGTACGAAAATACCCCTGCACTATAACGGGTGCGACCCGGGCAAGGCTACTACAAGTTCACCCACCTGCTCCAAGATGTATTTCTGCTGCACACGGAGGGCATTCGCACCGACCACACCCTCTCTGAATCCGCGATCACAGCATACTTCTTCTTTTCCTCGCATTATCTACAATTATAAACAATTCCTCCTCATTTGTCAAGGCGCCGAAGTGCCTCCGGTGTCGATAAACGTAGTGTGTTCCCTTCAATCACTGCTGATTGAAGGGAACACACTCACGTTTCCACTATACAATTTCACTTTTAAATTTTACTTTTACCATTTAACTCAACAGTTTAATTTACTATTATTTATTCACCATTCATTATTCAATGCTCCGCTTCATACGACAACAGATATTTTTCCTCGGCAGTCAATGCACCGCCAAAGCTATCAATAGTATCTTTACATGCATCAGCGAAAAGCCTGTGAGCTGTATCGTAATCTGGGGCATTTTTATCATAAAGACCTTCAATCGGTGTGAAAGTAATGAATCTTTGTATAATAGCAACCGCTTCCCTGCGTCTTTCAGCAGCCTGCATATTATCAGCTATTTCGAGCAAATCTTCATCATTCATATCCGCGTATTCTGAATTAGCGGAAAGTTCACTTTTTATTTCAAGCATCCGTTCAGCCCATTTCTGAGATACCTGCTGTCTAACCGTCAGGTCTGTCTCATTATTATTTCCTGATGAGCTGTAATCCTTTTCAAAATCCGCACCGTATATCAATTCTGAGATTTGGCTACCTAATTCAGCCGAATGTCCGTCAGGATCATTAGCCGGATCCTTGAAGGATGTATACGCATAGGTCAGCTCCATTCTTAACCTCATTTTCTCTTCAACCGTAAGTTTGTCACTTCCGTTTTTATAAAGGTCTATACAATCCTCTATCAATGAACGGTAATTATCAAAACTCTTGTCATTGGTTGTAATTTGCTTTTCATTCTTTCCGCTGCGGTCAAGTATATCAATAACCTTTGAAAGCATATCATTATGCACCATATTTTCTGCTTCAAAGCTAACTTCAGCTGCTTTATTTTCCATCTCAGAATATAGATCAGAATCTATTAATTCATTATAGTATTTTTGCTTCAGTTCCTCTCTTTCCTGAATAAGCTTCTGATAGAAAATTTGTTCCTCAGCGCTTATAGATATTACTGTGGCAGTGCTATTTTGAGCACTGTTTTCTGTCGCTGACGTATTATTATTCAGCACAACAGCCGCCACAATGCCTGCTGCTGCAATAACTGTTCCGCAAACTGCAACCATTGCTACAGCTTTACTATTCTTCATAATAATTCCCCCTAAGCAAAATTATAAAACCTCACATTTAACTTTCCAAACAACTCCACACTCCAAACATTCTTTCAATGTTAGTTCTGAAGCTTATATTCTGTTTTGACCATTTTATATACTTTAACGATTGCTTCTTCTTCGCAGTCATAATAACTGTACAAACTGCTGCCTCTTTCATCATTGTGGTATGTTGCCCAATGTTTAGTTTCAGGATCATAAAAATAACCTATAGCATATGATCCTCCATAACAAGGAGTATTTAAAAAAATTGATACAGATCGCAATTTTGATTTAATT
>CACZSM010000068.1 GCA_902783815.1 uncultured Ruminococcus sp. | reverse complement strand
TGCTGTTGCTGTAACATATGCTCCGGGACTGATAGGCGCACTGCTTGTAGGAGTAAATTTTGCGAAGGGGCTTTGTTTGTCATCAGGGCTGCCGCTGATACCTGTACATCACCTTCGGTCGCATATAGCGGCGAATTATCTTGCTCATCAGGAGCTTGAGCCGCCGTTTATGTGTCTGGTGGTGTCCGGTGGACACAGCCATATCGTAGAGGTAAAAAGCTATACGGATATGAAGATAATAGGCAAGACAAGGGATGATGCTGCCGGAGAAGCATTTGATAAGGCGGCAAGAACTATGGGTATGCCGTATCCGGGAGGAATACATCTTGATAAGGCGGCAGAGAAAGGAAACGAAAGCGCATATAAATTCCCAAGACCAAAAATAAGTGGTTCAGTATATGATTTCAGCTTTTCAGGGCTTAAAACGGCTGTTATAAATCTGATACACAATGCTGAGCAGCGTGGTGAAGAAGTCAATGTAAATGACATATGCGCATCATTCCGCAGAGCGATAGTTGAAAATCTGCTTGATAATTTTGTAAAAGCGGCAGAGGAATACGGATATGATAAACTGGTGCTTGCCGGAGGAGTATCAGCGAATTCCCTTCTGAGGAAAAGGGCAGCCGAGGAAGCAGAAAAGAGGGGATGGAGCTGTTATTATCCGCCGTTGGCACTTTGCGGAGATAACGGGGCGATGGTCGGAGCGCAGGGATATTATGAATACATTGCAGGACGCAGAGCCGGTATGGAGCTTAATGCAGCTGCAACGATGAGTATAGAACTGTAAAAGACGGAAAATAGTGAGGTGTTCGTATGATTGCATTAAAAATAATATTGGTCATAGTGGGGATGCTATTCCTGCTGTTCGGATATTTCATTTATTTCAGGAAAAAATATGATCTTATCAATGACTTTGAGGAAGATTATAAGGTAGGCGAAAAGGATGCGAGCTATGCTGAGAGAGTCGGGCTTATCGAATTTATAATAGGTATAGTAATGATAGCATCAGGCGTTGTACTGTTCATATTCATGTGATAAAATAGGCTGGCGCAGACTGCGCCAGCCATTAATTTTTTTCGTGCATTGCCACTGTTGCACAGAGTATTCTTTCTGAGCCGCTTTCTTCAAGGACTTCACAGCAGGCAGAAAGAGTCATGCCAGTTGTCATGATATCATCTATCAGAAGTATTTTTCTGCCCTTTATTTTGTCCTTGTTTATTGCGTGGAATGTATTGTCCTTTGAGGATATTCTTTCATTATAACTCTTTGTATGCTGAGTCGGCGCACCGCTGTCACGGTACAGCAACGGCTCAAATGGCTTTTTCAGATGAAGCGCAACATTTTTTGCTATCAGCTCCGACTGATTAAAGCCTCTTTCCTTTATTCTGTCGCGGCTCATTGGTACGCAGGTAACGACTTCAAAATCCATATCCTTTTCATATACATTTTTTACTGCACAGACAATTGCAGAAGAAAAGCTTTCATAATTTGATTTTCTGTTACGAAATTTAAATTCAAGAATAGCCTTCCGGAATTTACCGCTGTATGTAAATGGAGCAATACAGATCTCGCCTGAAGGAATAGGACTTATTCTTGGCGTATGGGGAAATGATGCACGGCATACTAAACATTCTGTCTGATCATACCTTATCAGTTTTGAGCAGTAAGGACATTTCGGCGGAAAGAAAATCGCTAAGATCCTGTTCATGCTTCACTCCTCCCAAGAAATTCCTTTAGTGCGGAATATCTTTTAGTTTTCCTGTCATTATTAACCATTTGTCTGAGCACTTCCGCATTCCCGACTAATATAAGTATTTTTTTAGCTCTTGTAACAGCGGTATAAAGGAGGTTCCTGTAGCAAAGCTGAGATGGTATCTGATACATTGGTATAATGACAGCATTGAATTCATTTCCCTGACTTTTATGAACAGTAGTGGCATAGGCAAGTTCTACATTTGCAAGGCAGTCGGAATTATAAGTCACGAGTTTGTCATCGAATCTTATTTTTGCGGAGGATGTACTTTTATCTATTTTTTCAATAATTCCGATATCGCCGTTATATATGCCGGAACCCTCGGTTCCGTCAGATTTAGTCCACGGCAGGGAGTAATTATTTTTTGTCTGCATGACCTTGTCGCCGACACGGAATATATATACAGGCATCCGTATCTCGGTTTTCATAGGCGACGGCGGATTCAGTGCAGCCTGTAATTTTTTATTAAGTTCAGTTACTCCGAGATCGCCCTTTCTTCCGGCGCAAAGCACCTGTATATCATCAAGCGGCGAAAACTTATAAGCCTCCGGCAGTCTTTCGGCGCAAAGTCTGATTATCGAAGAGCCGGCGTCCTCCTTTGATGGAGAGGTCATAAAGAAAAAGTCCTTATCTGTACGGCGTATTTCAGGCATTTCTCCCCGTACTATTTTATGTGCATTTGTTATTATGAGGCTTTCCATAGACTGACGGAATATTTCCGTCAGCTGAACTACGGGTACTTTTCCGGATGCGATAAGATCGGCAAGTACATTTCCTGCGCCGACAGAAGGGAGCTGGTCGCTGTCGCCGACCATAATAAGTCTGCAGCCCA
Organism: uncultured Ruminococcus sp.; assembly: GCA_902783815.1. Taxonomy (GTDB): domain Bacteria; phylum Bacillota; class Clostridia; order Oscillospirales; family Acutalibacteraceae; genus UBA1213. The sequence goes on along the minus strand of CACZSM010000068.1, from coordinate 5,604 downwards.
GTGGCAGGGCGCGCATTACACTTTCAAAGAGCTGCGAATCCACCATTGACATTTCATCAATTATCAGTGCATCGCATTTCAGCAGATTACTTTCATTTCTGCTGAATCTCGGCTTGTCATTGGGATCCCACTCGACTTCAAGCAGTCGGTGTATAGTTTTAGCCTCACAGCCGGTCACCTCAGACATTCTCTGAGCTGCTCTTCCTGTAGGAGCAGCAAGCATAACACTTATGCCGCATTGTTTATAAAGCTGAATAATAGCATTAAGAGTAGTAGTTTTTCCTGTTCCGGGTCCTCCGGTAAGTATCAGCAGACCACCGTTAAGAGCTTCTATTATAGCTTTTCTCTGCTGTTCAGCGTAGTGTATATCGTGATCCTGTTCAAATACCTGTAATGCAAGTTCGCCGCCGGTTATCCTTTCCGGAGGGAACTGACGCATCATAAGTATTCTGTCTGCCGAGTAGAATTCGCTTCTGTACAGTTGAGGGAGAAAAACGAAGGTTTGTCCGTCTATTGTATCGGAAATAAGGGTTGAATCAGCGATAAGTTCAGCCATAGCCGCAGCGGAAATATCTGTATCGACATTAAGATAGGCGGCAGCTTTTTTTATAAGGCTTTCCATAGGCAGACAGGTATGACCGTTATTCTGGTTATAGGTTATTATATAAACTATACCTGCTTTTATTCTGGATTCGTCATCAACTGGTTTTTGCATTGATGCAGCGATAGCGTCAGCCCTTTCAAAAGGTACTGCAATAGCTTCACTGCACAGGATATAGGGGTTGTTTTCTATAATATTTATGGAGCTGTCGCCGAGGTATTTCCATATTCTTACGGCTTCAAGAGCAGATATATGATATTTTTCAAGATAGAGCATTACCTCTTTCATGCCGAATATCCTGCGTATCTCAGCGGAAACAGCGTCAGCCTTTTCTTTTGTGATACCCTTTATCTCGGTAAGTCTGGAGGGCTGGTTCTGCATTATATCGAGTGTATTATCCCCGAAGGCATCCACAAGTTTTTTTGCTGTTGCCCTGCCGATACCTCTGACAGCTCCGGATGAAAGGTATTTAAGTATAGATTCAGCCGTAGAAGGGATCGTATGCTCATATAGCTGAAAAGCGAACTGTTCGCCATAGCCGGGATGAGTTTTCCAGGTACCGGTCAGTTTAAGATCGTCGCCGACACTTACATCCGTCATATTGCCGACTGCGGTAACGGCGATATTATCGCAGAACATAGTCAGTACAGTATATCCGTTTTTGTCATTGCGGAAAATGATTTCTTCCACTGATCCGCAAAGCTCAAGCAGTTGTTCATCCGGCATTATATATTCTCCTTTCATCCGTTTATAGCATACACTCTGTAAAAAAGTCTGCGCCTGCACCAATTGGTACAGTGCGCAGAATATCAATACCACTGTTTATTTTTTACAGCTTATTCACTTTTAACAATATCTATAGTTCTCTGTACTGAGTATTTTGAAATACAGTTATCATTCTTTTCATATTTCAGTTTTGCCTGTTCTGCCTCAAGGAACTCCTTGAATTCATCGTTTTTCATTCCATAGAGAATGTTTATACGGGATATGGAATCCTCTGCTGAGCTGTCATCACTGATTTTTTCAGCATCCTCACTGATAGAGCCTTTGTAGATGAGATACATTGTATTATCTATTTCCTTTACGGTAGCTTTCTTTTCATCAAGCTCTTTGATGGCATTTGTCAGATCCTCACTGAACCCTGCATTGTCCAGTTTATTAACATTCTTAGTAGGCGTAACGGACTCAACTTTAAAATCAGTTTTATACTGTTCCTCTATTTTTTCAGTGTCAGCGCCTTCCTCGTTTATCATCTTAGCATATTTTGCAAAATTTGCCTTGACGGTATCCTTGGTTTCATCATCAATAGATTGTTCTTCGCCTTCGCTGTCAGCATTTGTAAGAGCATATGAGATGAAGTAGTAGTCTGTATAGTTTTCCATGAAATATTTTTTAAGTTCATCATCAGAAACAGCCTTTTCGCCGCCCTCATTATAAAGCTTTTTAAAAAGCGCATCTGAGAGGAACTGAGTTCTTGCTTCTACATTTGAGAAGGTTTCTTTTGAAACTCCGAGTTTCTCATAGAAAGCCTGTCCCATATTATAGTAATATTCATAATTTGAAGAGATGCTTTTAAGGTCGTTTTCGCTATATACGACTTTCTTATCTTTGACGAGCTTTTCAATAGTAAGCTGAGCCACACAGGATTTAGTTGCATCCTCATTCACCCAGTCGATAAGGCTTTTACCCTCGACCTTGATATCAGCGGAATTTTTTTCTTTAAGATCAATAGATTCGCCTGATTCCTCTTCAGCCTTTGAAAGAGCGCTGTTAAGCGAGGTATAGGTATAATAGATCCAGTTTCCGTTTGAGAGTGTTGAAGTATTGGTTTTCATACTCCAGGATGTATCCGAGCAGCCTGATGCTCCCACGATAAATGCGGCAGCAGCCAGAACAGCAGCCGGTTTAAGTATTTTTTTCATTTTCATTTAAATATCTTCCTTTCAGAAATGAGTCATAGACATACAAACCCATTATATAACATTTCCTCCGGAAAGTCTATACAATTTTTAACTTTTCGGAGGTATTTTTTATTTTTTGCAGTAAAAATCCGTGTATAGATCCAGTTTTCCCGGCGCATACTTTATACTGTACGAATCAACAGACCGATATCAGGAGGTATTGCAATGGAAAAACAACAGGCTGAAAATACATTTATGATACCCGGCGCACCCATAGACCCGTTCGGAAGGGATGACCATACAATTATGAATGCCCGAATAATGCCATCCCAGTTCAGTTATCCAAGTATGCCGGTCAATCTGGCGCTGCTCAGGGATGTACATTCATCTGATATAACCTCTAATCCGTAAAAAGCTGATCCATGAGGCTCTGAATTTCCCGGCGGCGGACGGCTTCCGCTTTTTCGTTTTTTGCAAAGCATACTCTGCTTACAGTATTCTGTCCGGGGAAAATTTCCGGCGGCAAAAGGGCGGTGCTGTTATCATCGAAGGTTACAATAAAGCCGTTCTCACATTTTTTCGCCGGACAGCCTTTTTCATCACTAAGGAAAATATCAATGCACTGTCCCTCACAAGCCCACGGAAAAGCGGACAGGGGCAGCTCTATACTTATTTTCTCGGATAATTCACATATTATTTTATTTTCCTCTATTCTGTCTATTACAGCTGTCATTATGATGCCCCCTGATTTTTTTCTGTAGTTATGGAGATTTCAGTACCATCAGAAGTAACTGTTATTGTGCCGCACTGATCTGTACGGTACAGCTTTGCGCCAGACTTTTTCCATCGTTCTGTTACCTGCTTATGCGGATGATGGTAGTCGTTGTTCTTAGCAAGTGAAAATATCGCATATTCAGGCTTTACGGCATCAACGAGTGCCTGACTTGATGAACTGCTGCTGCCGTGATGACCGACCTTGATAACATCTGCTTTCAGATCAGGATATTTTTTCAGTATTTCACCTTCGGAGAGAGTTTCAGCATCTCCCATATATAGCAGAGTATTATTCCTGTATTTTATTCGTATTACGATCGAGTAGTTATTAAGGGAGTCGTATTTGCTGCCGGAGGGAGCGAGGGCATCAACGCTTATTTCAAAGGCATCCGATTTCATAATATTTGTACCGGCTTTTGTATTCTTTATTTTAGCGCCCTTGTTTTTTATAGATTTGAGAAGCTTCTCATATGAATAAGTATTATTTTCGACCTTCGGCATATAAACAGTACCGATATCGAATTTGTCGATTACCGCCCTCATACCTCCGATATGGTCAGAATGAGGATGCGTTGCAACGAGGTAATCTATTTTAGTACAGCCAAGAGAGCTTATATAGTTTGTTACAGTAGCTCCTGCATCGTAAACTCCGGCATCAATAAGCATTGTTTCACCGTTCGGAAATTCAATAAATTCACTGTCGCCCTGACCTACATCAATGTAGTGACTGACGAGAAGATCTGCCGGTCTTTTATCATTATCCAGGTCGTAATTCAGAAAATCATCTATTATATCACAGCTGCTGCAAAAAAATACTGCTGCAATACAAAGTATTATTAGTGTTAAAAATTTTTGTTTCTTCATATTTTTCTCCATTCATTTTCAGGCAGCCTTTGGTATGCCGGGATCAGTTTGTTCTCTTCTGGAGTTTTTGCTGCTGTCCGGGGCTATTGAAACCAGGCTGCTGATATCGCCGTTATCAGCGGAGGTCAGTCTGCGTACATTGCATCCGTAGTTTTCCATGAGCTTCAGTATTCCTTTTTCGCCGTAGAAATGCGCTGAACCCGCAACCATGAATACTACATTTTCTCCGCGCATATATTCAAGTGCTTTTTCCGCCATACCCTCATTACGGTCGTAGAGCATCTGTTTATTGTATTGCGCTATTGATTCATTCACCATATAAAGTATATCCTCTGAGTTTTCATCTGTAAGAGTTTTACCCTTTATATTCTTTTCTGAGTCTCCATAGAAGGATGTAAGAAGCATATTGATTATACGGATATCATCATCGGTTATTTCATCAGTGAGAATTTCATCAATCGAGCTTATACTGGGATCCTCCAAATCTGAATTATCTTCTGAGAATGTCCCGTTTTTCCATTGATCGTAAAGAGTTTCAATATTTTTGATATTTTCGGAAACAGTCTCATCATCCGAGTAGCTTTCTAATTCAAGTATTGTTATGACTTCGGGGATATCCATGAGCATATTCATCTGGAATTCAATAGATTCCAGTTCAAGTATATTTTTACCCTCTGATGAAGCTCTTTTTATCATAAGGGAATCAAATCCGTAATCGCTGCTAAGACCTGCTTTATTTGCTATTGCAATTTCAAGCAGCGCTTCCCACATCGCAGGCTTATATTTATAATACAGCGGCGAATAGTTGCCGGTTTCAATAAGCAGATTTTCAGCGTTCTCATATGCCTTTGCAGATATATGATTTCTGATGCTGTCGTTATCAGAGTAGATAAATTTCTGTATATCCGTTATGGCGCTGAAAATATTGATGCTGTTATGTTCTGTATCGCACTCAACTGCAAGACTGTCACATTTTCTGTATGCTGATTCAAAGTAGTCAGGCAGCTTATTAACACTTTCGTCAGCAACATGGATGCTTCCCATCATATATACAATATTGCCGTCATCATCCGTGACCTCCCATACAGCTGGTGTTATCTGATCCTTTAAGCGGTCTGTATTCTCTGTAATATTTAAAGTACATACAGCAATACTTTTTCCTGAATCGTCAGCGGCACTTATTTTTGTACTTCCGGACTTTACAGCCTTTACGATTCCATCAGCACTTACCGTTGCAATTGAGTCATCCTCACTTTTAAAAGAAAAATTATCTATCTCATACATACTGTCAGAAAGATATTTTTTCAGGTCGAAGGTATCTCCTTCTTTAAGATCTATGATATTACCATCCGGCTCATGTACGACCGAGCTTTCCGAGGGTACAGAAGATATTGGAGAACTGCTTTCTTCGGATCTCTCATGATCAGTATTATTACTGCATCCTGAGAAAATAACTACCAATGC